>SLIN01000218.1 GCA_007135605.1 Spirochaetales bacterium
CGGAGGTACACGCCTGTCCACCGGTGTTCGAGTACACCTGCGTGTCGAGGATGAGCACCTTGATCGGCCGCCCGGCCATGAGCGCGCGCGAGAGGTTCTGGAAGCCGATGTCGTACATCGCCCCGTCGCCTCCGACGGCCACCGCCGGCGGACAGAGCTCGTACTCCTCGTCGCTGAACTTCGTCCAGTTGAAGTAGGTGTACTGCTCCTGGATTTTGTCGTAGCGCTCCGTGCCGGCGAGCTCGTCCTCGGCCATGCGAATCGCCTTGAACCCGTCGGCCATCTTGACCATGTGCCCCTCGAAGAGACCGAGGGTCACCGAGGCCGCATCCTGGAAGAGATGGTTTACCCACGGGAACGGATACGGGTTGTACGGATAGGTCGACCCGTAGACCGAGCTACACCCGGTGGCGTTACTGAAGCCGAGATTCGCCCGACCGTTCTTCGTCGGTCCCTCTTCGTAGTTCCATTTCAGGGTCTTCAGCTTCTGGAGCAGGCCTGTTGCCCACTCGAGCCACTCCTGATCGATCGGCTCCCCGGCACTTCCCTCGTCGAGCTCACGCGCGAGCTCGGAGAGCTTCAGATCGCCTTCACGATGCAGTTTAATGACCCGTTGCACCCTCGCCGCATCGCCAATATCGACGGTTTCCGAGAGCTTGGTCCGGATATGCAGCTCGAGGCGTTCGATGAGCCCGTCGAGATACTCGACGTGCTTCTTCACCCTGCGCTGCATGAGCGTCGTGATTGCGGCGGTGAAGATGTGGAGCGCCGATTTCTCGCCGCATCCGGTGCACGCGCCGTCGCCGCAGACCATCGACTGATAGGCGCTCTTGTCCATGAGCATCGTTTCGAGCGCACCGATCTTCTCGTCCATGTCGTCGATACGGATGTACTCCGGCTTGGTCGTCGGCAGGTCGAGCCAGAAGTTCCAGTCTTTGCGCAGCTTCGCGACACTCTCCGGCGTCTGATCGACGATGCGCAGCGCGTCGTCGTCGCAGACATCGACGCAGAGCATACACCCCTTACAGGTGTCGGGATTGATGGTAATCGATAAGAGTCCGCCCGAGCCCTTCGACTCCTTCTCCTTGATGTTGTAATACGGCTTGGTCAATGCGAACTTGAACCCGCCCATCGTCTCGCGCAGGAGATCGAATTCTTCCTTCACCTCGCTGCGCTCGTTGTCCGGCGTTTCCTTGATCGTCTCTTCGATCGCCGTATCCATAAGCGGCCCGACATCGACCGCGTTTCCGTTGGCGCCTTCGGTGGACTCGCGCATCTTCTTCTCGACGGTGCGCACCGCACGCCGGAGATGCTTCGTCTGTCGCTCGTTCTTCTCCACGCGCGCAATCGCGGTTTCGAAGGTGTCGTTAATGCTCGTCACGAGGCCCGGAATCGCGCTGTCGGGACAAACGGTGAAACAGTCGCTACACGCGGTACAGTTCTCCGGAATCCACTCGGGATGCTGGAAGCGAATCTGCGTCATGTCGCGGTAGATACCGGTGGCCGCCGGAATCAGGCTCATCGAGCTGAACGCGTCGGCGAGGCCGTCGTTCGGCCGGCCGCCGAGATAGAACGCGCCGGTCTGCTCCCAGAAGCGGTGGATATCGGTCTTCGGATCGTCGCTCTTCGGAAGCCGCTTGAGCATGTGCGGAAGCGTCGGGGCCTTCTTCAGATCGCCCTCGACCTCTTTGGTAACCTCTTTCTCGGTGATCTCGTGCATCTCGTCGAAGCCGCGGCGGACGACTCGCATATTGTCTTCGACAACACGCGCACCTTTCGCGCCGAACTTCTTCTCCAGCTGGCTCTCGATCGCCTTGAAGAGGGTCTCTTCGGTGAAGTTGTTCTCGCTCATCAGCGGCGACGCAGCAAAGAACGCACCCTGGAAGGCGTTACCCTGCATGCGGAACTGCAGCTCGACATCCGACGCCTCTTCACGAGCGATCTTGAACGCATCGAGATAGAAGACCTTTATGTCGCGATCGATGATGAACCGCTGCTTTGTCGGTGGAATCTTGTTCCATACCGCTTTCGGATCTTCGAGCTCGCTCTGAATAACGAACACACCGCCCTTCCTCAGGCCGAGCAGCGGGTTGGAGTGACTGAAGACGTTCGGATCCGGTGAGAGGACCACGTCGACATAATTGTAATCACAGTTAATCCGGATCGGCTCGGGAGCGGCGGAGAGATAGTACGTGGTCGGCTGTCCCTTCTTCTCCGACCCGTACTTCGGGTTCGCCTTCATATCGAAGTCGAGAAGGTCGTACAGGGTGGTCGCCAGGTTCTTCCCGGTGGTAATCGCACCCCAGCCGCCGACCGAGTGCATGCGCACGGTGATTGAGCCTTTCGGAAGCAGGTTCGGATTCTCGCTTCCCTTGATCGCGAGATCCTTCACATTCGGATAGTGACTGAGAATCTCCTGCTGATAGATCTCCTGCTTCGGAGTGAACGGCTTGTCGTGAATGAAGTCGATCGACAGATAGAAGAACTTGCGCTGCGGACCGTCGGAGAGCATATTCTCCACCGCCCCGACAACGCCTTCCGGCTGCAGATCGCGGCTGCCGAGCCCGTAGCAACCGGAATAGAGCGGCGGCACCTCGTCGATCTTCCGATAGACCGCGTGATCGGGATACGGCAGGCCGTTCTTCGAAGCGGTCATGCCGTTTTCGATGCACTTGCTGATTGTTGCGCGAATCTCGCACATCATCGGCAGGTCCTCGGCGAGCGGCTGGTCGAGGCGCTCGAGCACCGCGACTCCCTTGCGCCCCTTGAGCAATTCGCCGACGAGGTCGCTCGGGAAGGGGCGGAACATCGTCATATTAACCACGCCGACCTTCAGCTTGCGCGATTCGCGCAGGTAGTCGGCGACCGCCTCGGCGGTCCCGAGCATGCTGCCCTGTCCGAGAATGAGGTACTCGGCGTCTTCACAGCGGTACGTGTTCACGCGCGCATAGTGCCGGCCGGTGAGCTCGGTATACTCGGCCATGCACTGATCGGCGATCTCGCGAACATGGTCGAAAAAGTACGGGCGCTGTCCGGCGACCGATTGCATATAGGAGTCCTGGTTCTGGACCGCCCCGGCGAGCACCGGATTATCCACGTCCCAGAGAATGGGTACACGACGACGGCTTTCGCCGTAGGTGAGGCGCTGGCCCGGAGTCGGCGTCGGGATAATGTCTTCCGGCTTGCCGAGATACTCGGCGATCAACTCGCGCTCGGGCACCCGCATCGTTTCGATCAGGTGTGTGGTCAGAAAGCCGTCCTGACCGACAGCCGCCGGCGTCAGCGACATTTCGGCTATCTTTCGGGCGATGATGTTGAGGTCGGCGGCCTCCTGCGCATTCTTTGCCATGACCTGAACGAAGCCGGTATCGTCCATGAGGTGATAGTCGTCATGCCCCGCGTGGACGTTCAGCGTAGCCTTCGTAATCGCACGGCACCCGATGTTCAGCACGTACGGCAGACGCTTACCGACCGCCGGATAGAGCGACTCGTGCATGTACGCGATGCCCTGTCCGGAGGAGAAGTTACTCGCGCGCAGTCCGCTCATCGACATGCCGGCGGTGACTGCGGCGGCCGCGTGCTCGCCTTCCGGTTCGAGGAAGATGAGCGGACGCCCGGAGATATTCACGTGACCGGCGGCAGTCGCCTCCGCCCAGTACTCACCCATCTGTGTCGACGGGGTGATCGGATAGGCGCCGGCGGCATCGCTCGACTCACGCTCGCACATAATGACGGCGGTATTGCCGTCAAGCGCGTCGGAGATACCGGGATATTTTGGAGTATTCTCTTTCTTTTTGCTCATTTCGAAGCCCTTCCTGCTATAAAGCTCTAACGTTGATATTCAGCGTGGCGCCGGCCACCCGCCGGTGGCAGGGTACGCGCCCGATCTGATTTCGGATACAAAACTCGCAGTCGTCGTTACTTCTCTCCCTCGATCGGCAACGGCGTCTTTCTCACAATCTTCTTGGCCGCCTCGCCCTTTATGACCTTGCCGTTTTCGATCCAGACGATCGCGCCGGTCGGACAGCGCTGAATCGGCACCGGTGTCGCAAGGTCATTCCTGGAGTAATCGATGACCGCCAGATTGTTCTTTATCTCTATGAGTCCTTCCGGAGCGTCGACCGCACAGCGTTTGCATGCATTGCACGCTACCTCACACTCGGCCAGCGCCTGGTCACCCTCCTCGAGGTTCTTGCAGGCGACCCAGAGCTTGTGACTCACCGGGTGCAGACTGAACAGATCGAGCGGGCACGCGATAACACAGTCGTTGCACGCGGTACACTTGTCTTCGTCGACCACCGGAAGCCCGAACTGGTTCATGTGTATCGCGTCGAAGTCACACGACACCTCGCAGTCGCCGAGGCCGATACAGCCCCATGCACACGCCTTTCCGCCGCCGCCAACCATAAGCGCGGCTGTACACGACTTCATCCCTTCGTATCGGGCGCGCATTTTCGCAACGTGCGTGCCGCCGGCGCATGCGAGCCGCGCGACGATCTTCTCCTGCCGGCCGAGCGAAACACCGAGAAAGTCGGCGATTACCTGATTGTCTTCCGGCGAGTTGACCGTACACTTCGACGGCGGCGCTTCACCTTTGACCGTCGCCTCGGCGAACGCGCGGCAGCCGGGGTAACCACATGCGCCACAGTTGACCGCCGGAAGCATTTCTTCGACTTCCTCGATTCGCGGATCCTCGTAGACATAGAGCTTGCGCACCGCCAACGTGATCACCGTAGCGAGCACAATCCCGAGTCCAACCATGAACAGAATCGGCGGTAACAGATCGATCAGCATATGCATGCCCACTCACTCATCAGCGTTCCATCCTCCGTACGTCATACTCGAACAGCTTTCGAGCGGTGTAAACCTCCAAAACCGCCACCGGACCGCAATTTTTTGTGAAGTCACAAGAAAAATTACTTAATACCGGTGCAGTTATATGATCTGCATAACGGTATTGTGATGTTGCGACTTATTCGCTCCTGATTCAAGAGTGCGCAACCGCACGGGAACGACATTTATGGGTGTATTATCACCTTCTTTTGGTGTGACCGCCGTTGACACATCCGGTCGACCCACATAGCCTTTGCCGACCGCCATGGCACGAGCGCAGCCGTTCCGCATCCGCACATTGGCACTCCCCTTCTATCTTCCCGCCGCTCTCGCCGCGATCGGCAAGGGGATGATCATGCCGGTCATTCCGCTGTTCGCCCGGTCGTTCGGAGCGGGTGTGGGTACCGCCGGTGCGATGGTCGGAATGCTGCCGCTCGGGGCGATCATCGCGAATATCCCCGCCGGTTATCTCGTAGAGCGAATCGGCCGCCGAAACGCGATGTTGCTCGGAATCGCAGCCGAGGCGCTGTTCATAGTGCTCGCGGCAACAACGCGCTCGATTCCACTGCTCGCGGTGACATTGATGGCCGCCGGCGCCGCTCACTCGGTGACCGACATCGCACGCCTGTCTCTCTTCCGGCAAATCGTTCCCCAGAGTCACCGGGGGCGCGCGATCGCCCTGCTCGGGGGAGAATTCAGGCTCGGCGGGTCGGCCGGACCGATTTTCGGCGGATTCATCGCCAGCGTGCTCGGTTTTCGGGCGGCCTTCATCGCCGACGCATCGGTGCTCGCTGTGGCGTTTCTTGCCACGCTGCTCTGGCTGCCGGCGAGCCTCGGTTCGCCGGCAACCGGCGCCCGGCGAGTGCCGATTGGCGATCGCGCGGCGGATGACCGGCGGTCGCCGGTTGGCGCGGAGGCCGCCGCCGAAGCCACCGCGGCGCACCCGAACGGAGACCTGACCCCGGGGATTGCCACGTCCGTTCTCGCGGGAATCAGGCGGAGTCTGCACATACTCCGAACCCGCTGGAAGGTGTTCGCAACCGCCTGTCTCGCGATTTTTCTGCTCAGCCTCGTGCGAATCGGCCGGCAGTCGATCTTCCCGCTGTGGGGCGAGGCGATCGGAATCGATGTGGCGCAAATCGGGCTCATATTCGGGATCATGAACGGTGTTGAGCTCGCGCTCTTCTATCCGGCCGGGATGGTAATGGACCGATTCGGCCGGAAAGCAACCGCGGTACCGTGTATGAGCATCCTCGGCGCAGCGCTCTTCTTCCTGCCGTTCGTCGGAAGCTTCGGCGGCTTCGCGATAGTCGCGATAGCGGCCGGCCTGGGCAACGGGACCGGCGCCGGGATCAACATGACGCTGAGCACCGATTTCGCGCCCGCCGATCGCCCCGGGGAGTTCATCGCGATCTGGCGTACGCTGTCGGATTCCGGATCGGTCGCCGGTCCGACGATCGTCGGACTGGTGGCGGCAAGCTTCGGTCTCGCCGCCGCGCCGGCGGTAATCGGGGCGGCCGGACTCGCCGGCGCCCTCATCATGCTTTTTCTCGTGCCCGAACCGACGCGGCGATTCCGTTCACATCCGGAGGGTAAGCGGTCTATGCTTCCGACGAAATGACGGTACAGCTTTTCGGCACGAAGAAATCGAATGAGACGAAGAAGATCGAGCGCTTCCTCAAGGAGCGGAATATCGATTTCCAGTTTGTCGATGTGAGCACCAGGGCGCCGGCGCCGAAAGAGCTCGACGCCCTTGCCGGCGCGGCGGGCGGACACGACGAGCTTATAGACCCCGACTCCAAGAGCTATCGGAAGCGCGGCATGCAGTACATGGAGTTCGATGCGCGCGAGGAGCTGCTCGAAGACCCCACGCTCATGCGTGTGCCGGCGATACGCTGCGACCGCGGCGCCGCCGTCGAGCCGGACGAATCGACGCTGAAGCGGCTGCTGGGAGTGGGATAGGCACGCCCCGCGGGAGCCGAGCGTCCCGGAGGACGGTGCGCGCTATCCCGGTCGGCGCAGCGATTCCGGCCCACCGGCTGCCGGTCACACCGCCGGTATCGGTTTCAACCCCGCTTCGATCTGCCGGCGCTTCGGCTCGAGAAACGGCGGCAGTGACAGCTTCTCGCCGAGATGCTCGGCATCCTCGTCTCCGAGAAAACCCGGGCCGGCGGTCGCCACCTCGAAGAGAATCGCTCCGGGCTCACGGAAGTAGAGCGATCGGAAGTAGTGCCGGTCGACTAGGCCCGAATTCGGTATGCCGCGGCCGTTGAGATAGGAGAGCCACTCCTCCTGTTCCTCGGGAGTCTCTACCCGGAAGGCGATGTGGTGTACGCCGCCGATGCCAACCTGTCCGAAGCGCGGCACACCGGAGTGTTGTCCGGAAGTGCTTCGCCCGGCGCCGTCCGGACCGCCGCCGACGATATGGATCTCGGCAACGCTGACATCCGACTGAACGCGAAAGACACGGCGCTCGTCACCGGTGGAAAGCGAAGAGTCTTCCGGAAAGCCGAGATAGTCTTCGAGGAAGCTCATGGTGTGCGACGGAGAGGCGGAATCGATCTCGGCGCCGAGCAGACCGCGAATCGCGTGCTCGGCGGGCACCGGACCGTCGCCCCACGGCGTTGCGTCGCCGGCGAAGTTGTCGGAGACGAGGGCGAGCTGCTGCTCCTCGGGGTCGCTGAACAGCAGCGCCTCGCGCCCGCCCGGAAACTCGCCGCGAGTAACATCAACCTTCTGCCCTTTCAGGTGGCTCTCCCACCAGTCGACATGCTCGGTGCCTGCAGGAATACGCAGCAGTGTCCGGCGAATCGTTCCCGGCCCGTGCGAGCGGCGCGGCACGTGCGGCCAGTCGAAGAAGGTCATCTCGGTGCCGGCGGTACCGAGCTTGTCGGCGTAAAAGAGGTGATAGGCGCCGAGGTCGTCCTGGTTTACCGTCTTCTTCACCAGGCGCAGACCGAGCACGCCGACGTAGAACTTCACATTGGTCGACGTGTCACCGCTCACCGCCGTAACGTGGTGCATTCCCCTGAACTGCATAGTACGGTGAATATACGAAAATCTTTCGCAGGGGAAAACCGGCAGCCGCTCAGGCGACGCTACACCCGGCGCCGGGCTACGGCGAGCGGCGGCCTGCGAGTAGCCCCGCCCGCTTCGCGCCGTTCAGCTCGACGAGCGTCGCGACGGCAGGTAGGGGTGTAGCTCGCCGGCGAGGCTCTGAATGCTCATCGTCTGAAGCCAGACCTTCCCCGGCCCCTCGATCGTCGTGAGAAAGAGCCCCTCGCCCCCGAAGAGGAAGTTCGACATACCCTTCACCCGCTCGATATCGAAGCGAACGCTCGACTCCATCGCCGCGAGCGCGCCGGTTTCCACCTTGAGCCGCTCCCCGGAGCTCAGGTTCATCTCGATGAGCTCGCCGTCGATCTCGAGAAACGCCGTCCCGCGCCCCTTGAGCTTCTGCATGACGAAGCCTTCGCCGCCGAAGAAACCGACGCCGAGCTTACGCTGGATCGCGACTTCGAGCTCCACATCGCTTTCGGCGGCGA
>SLIN01000306.1 GCA_007135605.1 Spirochaetales bacterium
GCAGCTGCGGATCGACTCCCGACATTGCCGCGAGATAGAGAATCGCACCGAATCCGAACCCCTTCAGCGTCTGGGTGAACACCGCGATTACCCAGAAGTACTGCGGTGTGCCCATGAAGAAAATCGGCCGCTCTATGACTCCGATTCCCAGGAGGAAACTGTTGACAGCGCCGTGCGAGGGAGAAAGCAGCGTAATCACCAGACCTCCGAAGACGACCCATGCGACGAAGTGCGGCAGATAGGAAACCGTCTGCGTGAAACGCTTGAAAAAGCCCTGCTTCATCTCGTTCAAGAGCAGCGCGAAGATGAGTGGCGCCGGAAATGCGATGAGCAGCCCGAGCACATTGATCATGAGCGTGTTGCGCATGACCGGAATGAAGTTCGGATCGCGGAAGAAGCGCTCGAAGTGCCGGAAACCGACCCACGGCGCGTCCCAGAAACCGGTTATGAACGAGTACTCGCGAAAGGCGATCGTGAGCCCGAACATCGGCCCGTACTCGAAGATCAGAAATATGAGCAATCCCGGAACGATCATCGATTGCAGCGCAAGCTGATTCCGGAAACGTCGTTTGCCGGTACGTCCCTTCGGCGCGAGCGGTTTCGCGGCGGCGTTTACGGTACCCATTCAGCCTCCTCGTCTGATCGGCGGAACCGGGCTGCGACGCCCGGCCGGCTCTCTATCTGATCGCAAGAATCCCACGACCTCTTCAATTTGCGAAGGTTCACGAATTTGCGTTTCAGGGATCTCTTTTTGCGGGCGGCTATTTGGCTGCGTGCGGCGTTTACGTACACGCGAGATACGGGTAGAATGTGCCCAAGTATCCAACTGACTCAGAAGGAGCACACTATGGCATTCACACTGGAAATCGGCCGAAAGGCCCCCGATTTTTCGCTGCCGGCCACCGACGGAAAGACGTACTCGCTCTCCGACTTCGACGACTCGCCGGTTCTCGTCATCTTTTTCACCTGCAACCACTGCCCGTACGTAATCGGCTCCGACGAAGTGACGAGACAGACCGCCGAACGATTCGCCGAGCAGGGGGTGAAGTTCGTGGGGATCAACTCGAACAGCGCCAACACCTATGAGAGCGACGACTTCCCCCACATGGTGGAGCGCATGAAGCAACACAAGTTCCCGTGGGTATACCTGCGCGACGAGGACCAATCGGTGGCCCTCGCCTACGGAGCGTTGCGCACACCGCACTTCTACGTGTTCAACCGCGACCGGCAACTCGTCTATACCGGCCGAGCGGTCGACAACCCGAAAGACAGCTCGAAGGTGACGGTGAACGACCTCGAGCGCGCCCTCGAGGAGCATCTCGCCGGGAAACCGGTCAGCGTGCCGCTGACGAATCCGATCGGCTGCAACGTGAAGTGGGACGGCAAGGACGAACATTGGATGCCGGCCGACGCGTGTGACCTGGTGACCAGCTCCTAGAACGCGTTTCTCGGTACCTCCCGCGCCTGTCTGTCCGTCGGCGCCCGTTTACCCGCGGCGACATCGAAGAGTGTGTCGTGCGTCTCCAGGACGCCGGCGAGAAACTCGTCGTACGGGCGGCGGCAGACATCCTGGACGCCGATGTTCCAGTTCTCGCCGTCGAAGCGTCCGAGCGTCGCCTCGTCGTCCATGGTGAAGTAGTGCGCTCCGACGCAATACGGGTGCGCGGCCGCCCGCTCGAGGTAGTAGCGGTAGGCGATCCCGCGATCCTCCTGCGTCTCCACCCCGCGCAGCGCGTTCGCCACCGGGCCGCGGTCGAGTGCGCCGAAGTGGTACTCGCCGATCATCACCGGCAGATCGACCGCCGTGCCGACCGCCTCGATCGTGTCGGTCGGATCCATGCGGTAGCAGTTGATGGAGAAGACATCGAAGCAGTCGGAGCCTTCGAGCAGCAGCTCGCTGGTGATGAACGCGTAGCGCATGCCGAGGTTCAGGTGATCGGGGTCGACCGCGCGGCACGCCTGCGACGGAAGCTCGACGTAGCGGCGGATCATCTTCCGGGAGAAGGCGAGGAGGTCCTCGCGCGCGCGCTCGGACAGCCGGGTCGCGTGCGGAATGGCGCGGGTTTCGAGCTCGGCGAAGGAGCCGAGGTCGAGCTTCCATGCGGCGGCGAGCTTGTTCACATCACCCGAATAGATCTCCGATAGATGCTCGGCGAGCGCCTTCCGGGATGCCGGTGCCGAATCGACGGCCAGGAGCTCCTCGGCGATGACCAGATCCCGGACGAACGCCCAGGTCGGCTCGTTGCGCAGGAAGTAGCCGATGAGAAGCGGGTCGCCGCGGAACTCCTCGAGCTGGGCGGCGAAGCGGTCGCAATTGCGGCTGTACTCGTCACTGAAGACATCGGGGAAGTCGCGGAAGATGGTTCGTTCGGTGGACGGGAAGTCGACCAGCGGCCAGACGTACGGCAGGCCGGCGGTGCGGGTAATGCCGCGATCGGACCAGTTGGCGATCGTGTTGAAGCCCCACTCGCGGAGGCGGTGGGCGGCGATCGTCTCCCAGGCCGGGCGCCACGAGTCGCCGAAGGCGCGGATGAGATTGGCCACGCCGAAATCGAAGAAGGTCCCGGAGGTTACACCTTTTCCGGTTGTCCGCTGTGACCACGCGTCGGCGAACTTCCCCTCTTTCGGCGGAAGCCACGCGAACAGCTTCTCTATCCCGTCGACCCGGCAATCGATCTTCGGACTTACACAGTCGGGCCCGGTGCTGAAAAACGGCGCGCCGTCGGGGTCGACGAGCCACCAGCGCGTCCCGTCGTGGTGGGTGCGGAAGTAGCCGGTGGCCTCGTGCGTGCCCGGGGCGCCGGTGGCTTTGAGTTGCTCGGTCCCACCGCCTCCTGCCCGCGTGGCCCGGTTTCCTCCGCCCGCGCCGGTTGTCCGCCCGGCCCGTTCGTGCCCGGCCCGCTTGTGCTCGGCCCGCAGGTAGGCGACCATCTCATCCGCTGAGGCACTCTTGCCCGGCCATTCCTTGCGCGTGTACTGGCCGATTTCGTCGACGAGCGTCATGTCCGGGACGGGATAGTCCGGCTCGCTGTCGAGCATCCGGAGAGCGTCGATGGTGACGGTTTGCGGGGCGTGGCACGGCATGACGCCGAGCTCGAGCCGGACGATCTGCGACGGGTCGAGCCGCTCGCCGACGATCACCGTCTTGAGCTTGCCCGGCGTGCGCGGCATGAACATCGTTTGCGAATCGAGCGCCGATAGCGGCAGCGAGAGCCGGGTGCGAAGCTCCGGCATCAGCCCCATGGTGATGAACATGTCGGGTGTGTTCGCCGGGTCGCCGCCGGAAGCTCCGTCGGCCGCCCAGAGCCGGAACACGACACCCATCGCCCACTCTTCGTGGTCCAATGCGTCGAAAACGAGGAAGCGCGAGTCGCTCCAGTCGACTCCGCCGACCTTCCCGGGGGCGCCGCTCCACGCGACCTGCCCGCCTTCGGCCTGCGCGCTGAGCACCACCGTATCGCCGTCGCGATCGATCGTGCACCCGTTCGTCTCCACCGAGCTCCAGTCAAATAGTGAGCGCATCTCCACGGCATCCACCTCCTGAATGCCGAGGCTGCCACGGCTTTCCGGCGGCGCCAAGGCGTCGGAATTTGCGATTCGGGGAGGCGATTTTGCGGTTCGGGCGATCGAAGACCGCCCGAAGCCAATACTATTTCGGTAGCACCACCGGCCTACTCACCGGGAAGATACCGGGCGTCGATGATCCGGCCCTCCGTATCTGCGAAGAAGGAGCGTATGTTCCCCTCGGCGTCGATGAGTGTCGATGTCGACTGCTTGTCGAGATCGGCGTCGGTGTGCCAGGGCACGGTTATACCGTCCTCGAACGCCTCCGCTCCCGCCGGTTTGAGCAGGTAGCGGGCACGATTGCGCGAATCCTCGAGCGAGGTTATGTGTACGCCGCCGTCGTCGGCGACGACAATGGAAGAGAACTTACCGGTATTCGCTCCGCTGTCGATTGTCTCTACGGTGAAGTTTCCTGATACGGCGTTGGCGTGGCCGCTCGCCGTCGCATACTGCAAGTCGCCGCTGAGCGAATTGTAGAACGAAACATGGACGCTTCCGTCGGGGCCGACGGCCAGACCAATGCCATCCTCGCCGGCGAAGCTGTCGCTGACGGTGCCGGCGTCGGACCATCCGGTTCCGTCGAACGTGCGATACTCGATTGTTTGCTCGCCTTCGATGCTGTATACCAGATGCAATCGGTCGGAGTCGCTCGGATCGGCGGAGAGCCGGATCCACTCGGCGGCTGTATTAGAAATAACCGCGGCCGAATCGCCAACCTCGGTTAGAGTTGATGCGTCTCCGTCGTACTCGTAGTCCACGTAGTTCAGCCCGTCATCGTTGTAGACGACGTGTACTCTATCATCGCCGTCGACGACCAAGTCGTTCCAGTCGCCTCCGCCTGAAAGCTCTACCGTCACAATGTCGCCGCCGAATCCGTCGCTCGAGGCGGAGAGCTGCAGGCTATCGCGCTGGTGGGTGACGAAGTGACTAACACTTCCCACATCTCCCCCCGCGACGATGCGGACGAAGTCGAAGTCTCCGCCCACAGCGGCGGACGCAGCCTCCCGCGCGGGTCCGGAGCTATCGAGATTGTAATAGCCCACGCTACGGGCACTCGCGAACTGTCGGGTCGCGAACGCCGCGGAGAACTCACCGTCGGCGTCCCGCGCTACCTGGAAACTACTGCGAAGATCGTCTACATCCCTGCCGATGACCTCAAACAACTCCAGCCGCACCGGCTCCTGTTCGGCGTTGTCGACGCTGTTCAGCGAGATGACGATCGGCCCGGAAGCAGCATCGGGAGAACTCTCGGGCACATCAAAGGTCAGTTCATTCGCGGACACACCGGTACCGATCTCCATCCCGGTACCTCCGACGGTGACCGAAACAGCAGGATCCGTGCCGGAGGCGTAGAGATTGTAGCCGCTGACCGTTATCCCGGTCTGACCGAGGTACGCGCTTTCGCTGCTTACCGACTCGATGAACGGGCGAACCGGGGCCGGGAAGTGCTCGATGGCGCGGTTTCCGGCACGGTCGACCATGTCTACGAGAACTTCGAAGTCACCTGCTATGTCCGTCCCGCCCGGATTCTGCTGCGTATCCCACTCGAGGGTGAACTCGTAGCTGCTCGCACCGCCGAGATCGTCGAAACTTTCGAGCTCGGCGTCGGGCGTGTCGCCGCCGTTTTCCTCGGCATTCACACCGACACGGACGCTCTCGATACCGGCACGGATGTCAACCGCGACTCCGGATAGCTCGACGACTCCGTAGAGATATGGCTCGTCGGGCGAAAACCACAGGTCGCCGTCGAGGGCAGGAGGCGTGTTATCCACGACGATGTCCCGCGCAGCGGACCCGAGAATCGTAGCGTCGCCGCCCACCTCTCCGGCGGTCATTTCGACGAGAAGCGTATGTCCGCCTTCGGCGAGACCCGGAAGGTCGTATTCCCACTCGTACTCGTTAGCATTCTCCGTTTCGGTTACGTCTGCGGAACGGTAGGTTTCCACCGTTTCGGCGACAAAGCCTCCCCCAGCGGCGCGAAGGCCGACTCTAAGCTCTTCGAATATGGTAAAATCTCCGCTCAGGGCAACGCGTCCGACAACGGTCGCGCTGCCGTCGATGTACACCGTCGGCGCGGCAAACGTTCCGGTGAAGTCCTCGTTGCTGCTGTGCTCGAACTCGTCAAAGAAAACCGAAGGAATATCGTCCGAGACAGCTACTGTGTGCTCGGCGCTGGCCTCATTCCCGGCAAGGTCCTCGGCGCGGATTTCCAGTACGTATTCTTTCTCGGGATCGAGACCGTCCCCGCTGTCGGCTTCCTCGGTGTCCCACTGGTAGAAGAACTCCTCGTCGGGCGCCGTAAGATCTATCGGGCCATAAACGCTGTCCCCGGGTTCTCCGCCGTCAACTTCGTAAACGGTAAACTGTAGCTCGTGGAGCGACACCCCGCCATTGTCCACCGTCCCGCGCACCGAAACCGTGCTGTCCTTGGCTATGGTGTCTTCGGCCGGCTCGCTAATAGCAATCTCCGGCGCGGTTCGGTCTATGCGTATACTCCGGTGCGTGCTCGCGATGCCTCCGAGCTCCTCACTGCTAAACCGGAAGACGAGATCGAATACTCCCTCCGGATACACTGCGCCGTTGGGCGTCTGCCCGCCGAAATCGATCTCCTGCGTCCACTCTTCAAATTCGGTCCAGTTGAACTCCGTGCCGTCCTCGGCGTCTGCAAACGTATCGATTTCGGTGTAGACAAACACATCGGTGCCGTCTGCGTCGACGAGCTTCCATTCGCCGATTATGTTCCCATCGTCGTCTGCTCCGAGTTTTGCTTCGCCACGTACGGTAATGGTCTCATTGACGAAGTTGTTCTTCCGTGCCTCCAGGTCGCCGTCGAGCACGACATCGGTTTCCCCGCTGTTTTCATCATACGTGATGGTCTCCCCGATTTCCGGGGGATCGGCGTTGAAGCTGACGGTTACCGCGTCGTCGGCACTGTTGCCGGCCCGGTCGAAGGCGCTCGCATCGATCCGCGCGCGCCCATGGTTTCTCAACTCGTCAAGTCCGTCGAGCTCGTCAACCGAACCGTAGTCTATGTCGCCGCCGGCGCTCATGTCTTCGAGGTCAATTGTGCGCTCGAACACCCCCTCGGAGATATCCGCCTCGAACACGCCGAGACTGACCACGACCTCTTCGCCGTTGTCCTCCGCGAGAATGAAGAGCTCCACCTCGACTCGATGCGCCTCGGGGGAAGGCACGCCGTCATCATCGCTCTGAGTTCCGGAGACGACAAGCGCGTTCGAGATCTCATCAACATCGATATTCGTATCGCCGGCAGGTGATCCGATCGTCACCTCCGGCGGCGTATTATCCACAAACAGGGTGAACCCTGTTGTCCCGATGAGATCCGCGTTGTCGGTAACCCGCAGGCGCACCTCGGCGGCTCCGTCCCCAGGAATAATGCCCGCGGTATCGTCTATGGTATACGACCACTCATACACCCGGTCGCCGTTGTCGCTCCCGGCGGAGTTCAAGTCGGCACGGCGGTAGGTAACCCCGCCGTCGAAGCTTATTTCTACCTCGTCGACCGCGTTATTGTCGCGCGCCTCCCCGGTGAGTACAACATCGGTTCCGGATACGTAGTTCTCGTAGGCATTAAAGTCAACATTGATATTGACGCTCGGGACATCGCGATCGACGACGATCGTGATCTCCCGGGTCGAATCGTTACCGAACTCATCGACAGCACGCACGGTAATCGTGTGCTCGCCTT
Organism: Spirochaetales bacterium; assembly: GCA_007135605.1. Lineage (GTDB taxonomy): Bacteria > Spirochaetota > Spirochaetia > DSM-27196 > SKKC01 > SLAN01. Next base: position 7,274 of record SLIN01000306.1, read on the forward strand.
CGGACAAATCGAAGGTTTCCAGTCTGTAACTCCAGTTGTTCGTACCGGTTGCCTCACGGAACGATCGGTCATTGACGCGTACCTCCACCAGTTCGACAAGCGACCGATCGGTAGCGGTTCCGGTCACAAGCACTCGCCCGGAGAGTATCTGCCCATCGTCGGGGCTGATAATCTCGATCTCCGGGCCTTCCTCGTCGGTGAAGTCGGCTTCAACGCCGAAGAAGACGTTCTGCGGACAGGCGGTGATGAGTGCGAGCGAAACGCCGATCAGCACCGCTTTGAGCACCCGTCGCGACACAACGCCGAGACGCACATGGTGCCGGCGCGTTCGCCGCTGGTATGGGGTCGGATGTCCGTTTCTGCCTTGTGTATCCATCATCACTTCCTTCCCTAAAAGAGACTCGCACGCAGGCCGAGCCCGAGCTGAAAGACAACACTGCTGTCCTCGGATTCGACGAAGTAAAAATGCTCTTCGATGAAGAAGCCGACGGCGGGAATTCCTGCCACGTCGGTCACATCGATTTCCTGCGACAGGAATGCCGCCGAAGCCACGCGGGCATTGCCGGAGAAAAAGGTGAAGTTCGTGCCGAGTCCGCCGTATACTCCGACACGCTCGCTCAACGGGATCGCGAACAATCGGGTATTGAGCTTTGCCGAAACGGAGAAATCGGTGAACTCGCCTTCGGGCGTGTATCCGAGCAGGAGCTCCGGGCGCACCACATTGTCGAAGAACGCGAGTCCGGCGCCGGCCGAGACCATCATGCCCCCGCCGAACTGTGCGGTGACAAAAAGCGAGTTCAGAAATCCTCTGTCGGCCGATTCCGGTTCAGCCGAATTCTCCTCAGCGCCCGCCGGAACAACGATGAAGTGCGACAGAACCAGCATGAGCACCAGAACGGCGGCCACCGGTATCGGCTTCCTCCGTGCAGGCTCGATAACTCTCACGTCTCTATTCATTAGAGATCCCCCTCGACGTCCGTCTTCCGAAGTGAAAACAGAGCTTCACTCATACGAAAGCAATAGGCATGCCAACTCGTCTGATCAGGAACACTATGGC
>SLIN01000004.1 GCA_007135605.1 Spirochaetales bacterium
CCGGGTACCGAGGGTTCGAATCCCTCCCTCTCCGTTTCCGATGTGCCCATAGCTCAGTTGGATAGAGCGTTAGGTTGCGGACCTAAAGGTCAGAGGTTCGAGTCCTCTTGGGCACGAAAATCCACCGATCGACGGCAAAGCGGTCCGGCACTGCACTGACATTGAACCGTGGGAGTGCCACAGCGAACGAGGTCGTGTACGAGAAGCCTGTCGGAGACAACCGTCCGAGGTGAGCCACCTCGAGGACGTCGGAGACCGCGAGATGAGTCACGTCAGGAGTTCGCCGGACTTCAATGCGGAATCGAGTATTGGACGTATACAGAAGCGTCCCACTGCCTACATATCGGTGCGACCAAGCATCCAAGCGCTCCAATATTCAATACTGCCCCCATGTCCGACAAACTCCTTGCGCTGTCGCGTCGTGTGTTGATTCGCCCGGCGTACTCCGTTTAGTATGGGCCGCACACCATTTGGAGAGATGCGAGAGTGGTTGAATCGGGCGGACTCGAAATCCGTTGTACAGCTCTGCTGTACCGAGGGTTCGAATCCCTCTCTCTCCGATATCGCTGGTTACAGGAGAGGTGGCCGAGTGGTCGAAGGCGTGCGCTTGGAAAGCGTATGTACCCTATCCGGGTACCGAGGGTTCGAATCCCTCTCTCTCCGATCGGCCCCTTTAGCCTCCGTCAGGCGCTGTGCAGTGAGCAGCCGCCGAACCCCGTCAGGCCCGGAAGGGAGCAGCGGTAGGTGGCCGGCTCATGTGCTGCAGTATGCTTGGCCGCTAAAGGGGCTTTTTTGACCACGGATTACGCATCATGTCCTACGAAGTAACGGCGAATCGAAAACGGCCCACTCAATTCGACGGCCTGCTTGGACAGGAGTTCGTCGTTGCCACTCTGAAAAACAGCCTCCAGACCGGTAGGATCGCTCACGCCTACCTCTTCTCCGGCCCGCGCGGTGTCGGGAAGACGTCCGCCGCCCGCATTCTCGCCCGGTCCCTGAATTGCCCTGACGGACCGAGCGCCGACGGCTGTCCCGACTTCGAGGAGGGAGAGGCGATCTCCCGCGGCATGGCACTCGACGTAATCGAGATCGACGGAGCGAGCAACACGAGTGTAAACGACGTTCGCCAGATCAAAGACGAGGTACTCTTCGCCCCCCAGAGCTCCCGGTACAAGATATACATCATCGACGAAGTACACATGCTCTCCAACAGCGCATTCAATGCGTTGTTGAAGACGATCGAAGAGCCGCCACCGTACATCGTGTTTATCTTCGCGACGACCGAGGTACATAAGGTGCCTGCAACGATCCGCTCGCGCTGTCAGCAGTTCCACTTTCGACTTATTCCGATGCCGCTGATCGCCGGCGCGCTGCGCGAGGCGGCCGGTGACCTGGGTCTGGAGGCGGATGAGGATGCACTCCTATGGATTGCGCGAGAGGCCGGAGGCAGCCTCCGTGACGCATTCACGCTCTTCGACCAAGTGGCCAGCTTTAGCGAGGGGCGCGTCACGCTGTCGAGTATTCAGGAGAAACTCGGATTGGTCGGATTCGAACAGCTCGACGAGCTTGCGCGTTTGCTCGGAGAGCAGCGTTCCTCCGAAGCTATAGAGCTCGTCGACTCCATGCTTGGCGCCGGAATCAGCATCGAGCAGATCACCGTCGACTTCGCGGAGTATCTGCGAACCGCGCTCCTGGTGAAACACGGTATACGAAAGACCGGGGTGCTCGGTCGACCTGCCGATCAGATCGGCGAAGAAGTCATTGAGTCGTACACTGCCATCCAGCTCCAGAAAGGGGTTGATATGCTGCTCGAGCTCTTTCGCAATCTCCGGTACTCGCTCAATCCGCGATTCGAGCTCGAGCTCACCGTAAGCCGACTTTCGGAATTGCCGGATTACCTTTCCCCGCGAGAGATGCTCGACGAGATTTCTCGATTGCGACACGGTTCGCCTCCCCGGCATCCGGCTCTCTCCGAAAATGCAGCACGACAGAACACCGCAGCGGGGCGCGAGGAGTCGACTCCTTCCGATGGGCGGAGTGCTCACGGCGCGTCGGAGCCCACTCCACCAGCGTCGGACGATATGCCCGGAACCGCTCCGCGAACGCACGGGAATCCGCCTGAGTCGCGCTCCGGGCAGCCGATGCCTGAACATGCCACTGCGGAGAGCCGTGCCACTGCGGATACTCGGCCTGCCCCGGAGAGCGAGGACACCTCGCACGTACGGGAACACGAAGACCCCGTCTCCGACCAACCCTATCCCCACGATGTCCGCCGGAAGGTAATCGCTACGATCAGAGAGCGGAAGCTCGCGCTCGGATCGATTCTCGAGAAGGCGGTGAACTGGGTATTGCACGACGGTGCCCTGGTGCTTCAGTTTAACAACGGGTATCATGCCAGGGCGGTGAAGCAGGACAGCAAAATGATCCGGGCGACTGTTTCGGAGATCACCGGCGACGATCGGCCGGTCAAAGCGGCTGTGCTGCACGACGATTCGGCCGAACGGTCCGAAGAAAAACATTCCGCGCAGGTAGACCTCGTTAAGCGGGTCTTTCGCGGAGAGGTCATTGACGGAGACGGAGAGGAAGGCTCGCCATGAACATGAATCCAATGGATATCTTGAAGAACTTTCAGAACATTCAGTCCAAGCTCAGCGAAGCGCAGGAGCGGATGAAAGATGTTACCGCCGTCGGTACCAGCGGCGGCGATATGGTGCGCATTACCATTAACGGTCAGATGGATGTTCAGAAGGTCGAGATTTCGCCCGAAGCGGTTGATCCCAACGACATCGAAATGTTGCAAGACCTGATTCTCGCCGCGTTTACCGACGCGATGGAGAAGGTAAAAGAGTCGATCAAAGAAGAGATGTCGGGGCTCACCGGTGGTATGGATCTTCCGCCGGGTCTGATGGGCGGGTGAGCGGTGTCGGCGCTCGATGCGCTCATCTCTCACATATCCAGACTTCCCGGTATCGGCAAGAAGAGCGCCACACGAATCGCGTACTACCTGTTGGAGCACGATAGGGAAATCGCGACACGACTCGCCGAGTCTATCGCAACACTCCACGATCGGGTGGAGCTCTGCACCGAGTGCGGGCGCTACACCGAGCAACAACCGTGTGACGTCTGCAGCGACCCCTCGCGCGATCACCGAACCATCTGCGTCGTCGAACGAGCTCAGGACGCCGAAGTAATCGAGCAGAGCGGAGAGTTCAGCGGGCTGTACCACGTACTCGGTGGTGTTCTTTCGCCGATCGACGGTATTGGTCCGGGTGAGCTTCGCGTGAGCGAGCTCTTCGACCGTATCGGCAGACTCGGTGTTACCGAAGTAATTCTGGCGACCAATCCAAGCGTTGAAGGCGATACCACCGCCCTCTATCTGGTCAAGATGCTGCAGGAACGCGGCATTTCCTGCTCCCGCCTCGCGCTCGGCCTGCCGGTCGGAGGCGATCTCGAGTATGCGGACCGGCTCACACTTGCGCGAAGCCTGCGCGGGCGGACGCGCTATTAGCGATATTAGACGGAAGGGTAGTGGGGAGTGCAGCGATCGCGTGGTTATGAGGCGAGTGCACCCGGCTCTCGAACGCCGTTCCGAAGCCGTGCCCCTACGTCGCCTGCCGGTCGTTGGATCCGGCGCGGATGAGCTCCTCCGGGATATCGTCGAACGACGCGTAGTTCATCGAATACAATCGCGCGTACAGCCCCATGCGTTCCATGAGCTCGTCGTGCGTCCCGGTTTCGACGATCTCCCCGTCCTGCAAAACGATAATACGGTCTGCCCCGCGAATCGTCGAGAGCCGGTGTGCGATTACCATGCCGGTGCGGTTCTCGAGCAGCTTGGCGAGCGCCTGCTGGATCATCTTCTCGGTATAGCTGTCGATGTTCGCCGTCGCCTCGTCGAGCACGAGTATTTTCGTGTCGGCCACCAGCGCCCGCGCAAAGCTTACCAGCTGTCGCTGACCGAGCGAGAGATTCCCGCCGCCCTGCTCGACCTTCGTGAAATAGCCGCTCGGCAGTTTCGAGATGAAATCGTGTGCGCCCACCGCCTTTGCCGCCTCCTGGACTTCGGACAGCGAAGCGTCGGTGCGGTTATAGCGCAGGTTCTCGAAAAGCGTTCCGGTGAAGAGAAACGGCTCCTGCAGAACCATGGCGATGTGTCGTCCGAGCGAATGCTGTGTGACCTCGCGCACATCGTGTCCGCCGACGAGCACGGAGCCTTCCCACACATCGTAGAAGCGGTGAGCGAGGGCGGTCAGGCTCGTCTTTCCGGAGCCGGTCGGTCCGACGAGCGCCACCGTTTCGCCCGGATTCACCCGGAAGGAGATATTCCTGAGGATGGGGCGGCCCGGCTCGTAGCCGAAAGTCACGTCACGGAATTCGATCGACCCATCGATTTCCTGAAGGTCGATCGCATCGGCTCGATCTTCCACATCAACCGGCACATCCATTACCTCGAAAAGGCGCTGGCCTGCGGCCATCGCCCGCTGCATGACGCTGTACTGCATGGTCACCGACCGGATCGGTGCAAAAAAGCGCTGCACATAGAAGAGAAAGGCGACCATCACACCGAGTGGAACCTGCCCGGTGAGTACGAGATTGCCGCCGACGAGCACGACAATGCCCATCGCGATGCCGGTAAGCGTATCGACGATCGGAAGCATCACCTGCGCGAATTTCGAGGCGCGAAGCTGTGCGTCGAGATTCTCCCGCGCCTTGTCGCGAAAGAGCACGTAGTTCACGTCCTCGCGCGCCATCTCCTGCACTGCACGAACCCCGTTAATCGCCTCGGCGAGCGCGCCGTTGACCCGCGAATTTGTCTCGCGCGCGCTTATGAACGCCTTCCGGGCGTGCGGGAGCCACACGATGCGCACGAGAAAAAGCACCGGCACGATCGCAATAGTCAGCGCACCAAGATAGAGGTCCATCGAAAGAAGAACGACAACGATTCCGCCGAGCAGAACGATGTCTCCGACCACGAAGATCGATGTTTCCAGGAAGTTCTGTAACGCCTGAACGTCGCCCTGGAGCCGCGACATCAGGCGGCCGACCTCCGTTTTGTCCATGAACGAGAGTGAGATTCGTTGTAGATGCTCGAACATCGCTCTGCGCAGATCGAAAAGGACGTGCTGGGCGAGGTCGGCGGAAAGGCGCTCCTGAAGGAAGTTGGCCGCGAAATTCAGCGCCACGACCGCGAAAAACACCATCGCGATCGCGGTGAGTGCCTGCACACCGGCTGCAGCACCGACGATCCCGTCGTCGATCGTTCGCTGGATAAGAAGCGGTACCGCAAGCTGTGTCCCGGTGAACGCCAGCACACCGATTAGTGCAATTACGAGCCGGCCGCGATACGGCCGTACGAACCGTGCGAAACGACGTATGACGTGGCCATCGAATACCTCGCCGAATATCCGCTCGTCCCGGTTTGTCTGCGATCCGACAACCGCCAGCGGCGGCCTCTCGTTGGTTTCCTCGTTCCTCGCTTCGTCGCGTGAAGCGACGTATTCGGTTGTACTCATTCGTTCCCTCAGCCTGCAATCCCTTCGAAACTGTCTGCATCCGGATTCGACTGCAGCTCATACAGCGCGCGGTACCGGCCGCCAAGCTCGACCAGCTCGTTGTGAGTACCGCGCTCAACGATCCGGCCGTCGTCCACGAAGAGGATTTCGTCGGCATGCATGAGTGAGCTCAGTCTGTGAGCGATGATAATCGTCGCGTGGCGGTGGGCTATCTGTGAGAGTCCTTCGCGAATACGCTGTTCGGTTCCCGCATCGATCGCTGCGGTGGAGTCGTCGAAAATCATGATCGGCGACTGCTGCACGAGCATACGCGCGATTGCCAGCCGCTGCCGCTGCCCCCCGGACAGTGAGACACCGCGTTCGCCTACGAGGGTCCGATACCGTTTCGGCAGCTGCTCGATGTAGTTGTGCAGCTGCGAGACCTCGGCGGCCCACTCGATGTGCGTCTGCTCGGCCCACGGATTGCCGTAGGCAAGGTTGTTCTCGAGGCGTGCGGTGAAAATGAAGCTGTCCTGCTGAATGAGGCCGACAGCCTGGCGCAAACTCTTGAGAGTCACCTCGCGAATATCCTGCCCGTCGATCGTAATCCTGCCGCCGGAAACGTCATAAAACCGCGGTATGAGATGAGCGATCGTCGATTTTCCGGAGCCGGGTGGCCCCACTATGCCGAGCGTCTCTCCCGGCCCCACTTCGAAGCTGATATCGTTCAGTGCGTGCTCGCGGGCATCGTTTCGCTCGTACTTGAAATCGACACGCTCGAAGCGCAGGCGTCCTTCCGTGAGCTCCAGATCGTGTGCGTCCGGCTTGTCCCGGATGTCCGGTTCGAGGTCGAGCACCGCGAAGAGCCGCTCACCGGAGGTCGTCGCGCGCGCGAAGGAGTTGACCAGGGGCCCGAGCTGTCGTACCGGCATCTGGAGAATCTGCATAAACGCAAGGAACTCAGTCAGGCGGCCCACGGTAATCTCGCCGGCGAGGGTCATGCGACCGCCGATGAGCAGCACCAATCCCATGGCGACGAAGTAGGCGAAACTCATAGCTGTGCCGTTTCGAACCTGCAGCCCGATCCGGTGCAGTGTCAGCCGGAAGGCTCGGCGGGAGGCGCGGTCGAATTTGTTCATCTCGTAACCCTGGGCCGCGAAAGCACGGACGACCCGAATCCCGCCGAGGTTCTCCTCCATGACGCGGGTAAGCACACCGAGTCGCTCCTGCAGCCGGAGCCACCCCTTGCGCAGTCGCAGCCGCGTCACCACCGCTCGCCAGCCGACGAACGGAACGAAGCTGAGCGCGACAAGGGCAAGTAAGACGTTCGACCGGAGCATGAGGTACGATCCGACGCCGATCAGGACGGTGAGCACGAAAAGTCGAATAATGCCGGTGTTTACAAAGAGACGTACGCCCTCGATGTCGAGCATGCCGCGGGTAATGAGGTCGCCGCTATGCACCCGATCGTGATAGCTGAAACTCAAGCGTTGGATCTTCTCGTAGATAGCCAGGCGCAGCTCGTAACCGACAGTCTGGCCGACTGCCTCCGCCTGGTAGTTATGGAGCATGGTGAACACGCCGCGGAGAACGCTTACAGCGAACAGTAGCGCCGCAGAAATCAGAAGTACCTGCTGCGCCTCTGCTCCGCCGGCTCCCCGTTGAAAGAGCGTGTACGCCTGATCGACCGACTGGCCGAGCAGCTGCGGAATGAAGAGCTGGAACGTGACAGCGACGAACGTTGCGACGATAGCGATCGTCATGCGGATGCGGTGTTGGAAGGCCATCGACGTGATTCTCCGCAGGATGCGGATACGATTCGACATACGTTTCGGCGATTGCTGACCGTTCGAAGAGTGGCCGTGCTCGGTGGTGGGTGTAGCGGACAAAATAAATGTACCTTTCGGTTACTCTACGACAGCGAACGATGCCTTACAAGGGGAGGTGCCAAAAAGCGGGTGACTTCGACGGTGTGATGTTCTCACTTGTGAGACAATAAGCCGGATCCGCGCTTCTTCCGTTCGCGGCACTCGGGAAACGCTCGCTTTGACTGGTGCCTCCGGTTCGATTACATTCGCTTACGAAGATGAACAACGCGGCAGGTGAGCCTCGAACGATGCATCCTGAAACCGGTGCTCCGGTCACCTCGAACGCCGCAGAGCCGGGCCGATCGCGAGAGTATCGTCCGCTGGTCGTCGCGCTGGATCGATGCTGGCCCCCATTTTCGCTTCTCAACGCTCGCGGCGAGCCGGAAGGGCTTCTCATCGATCTGTGGCGAACACTCGGCGACCGGATGGCCCGTACGATCGTATTCCGCCTCACCGACTGGAACGATAGTATCGAGCTTGTCCTGGCCGGAGAGGCTGACGTGCACGGCGGCCTGTTGCGATCTGCAGAACGCGAGCGCGTGCTCGCATTTTCCGTCGGGCTCCTCGAGCTATCGGCTTTTCTGTTCGTTCACTCTTCTTTCCGGGTTTCACACCTCTCCGAGCTCGGAGATGTACCGGTTGGAATCACGAAAGGCAGTTTCGAGTACGAGTTCGTGTGCAGCAACGCTCCGTATCTCGAACCCGTTCTCTATGCAAACAACTCGGACATGGTAACCGCAGCCGTCGGCGGTGAGATCGCAGCATTTGTCGCAGATTATCCGGTCGGAATGCATCTGCTCGCCGCTCGGTCCACCGGCGAAAAGAAGAGATTCCGACCGGTCGACGTATTGTACACTCGTTTTCTGCGGGTGGGGATGCGGGAGGACGCGAGCGATCTGCTCTCATCGGTGAATAATGCGATCGAGGCAC
>SLIN01000107.1 GCA_007135605.1 Spirochaetales bacterium
CCTCGATCGAATGGACGCACTGGAAACCGATCGACCGGGCGGTGCTCTGCTTCGTGCGCGCTCGAGGCTCGCTGCTGCTGATTCGCAAGCGACGAGGACTCGGCAAGGGCAAGATCAACGCGCCGGGCGGTCGTATAGAACCGGATGAGACGGCGGTTGAGGCGGCGGTGCGCGAAACCCGGGAGGAGGTAGGGGTGTGTCCGCTGGAGCCCTACCCCGTCGCCGACCTGAGTTTTCAGTTCGCCGACGGATACTCGTTGCACTGCACCGTCTTCTTCGCCGATTCCCATCGCGGCGAGCCCCGCGACACCGAGGAAGCGTTTCCGTTCTGGTGCGCTCAGGAGGAAATTCCGTTTAACGAGATGTGGGAGGACGACCGTCATTGGCTTCCCCGCGTGCTTGACGGCGACTATGTCAGCGGGCGTTTTGCGTTCGATGGCGACTCGATGCTGACCTGTGAGATGAATCACCGGCGGCGCGATGGCATGCACAGACATCTGCGTGGCTGATCCGCTCCTCACATCTCCTCGTGGAATGACCGGATGTTCGAGTAGTCTCGCAGCTTACCGAGCGCCTTTTCCTGAATCTGGCGAACCCGCTCCCGCGTGATGCCGAGGTACTTCCCCGTTTCCTCCAGGGTAAACGGGCCTTCGCCGGCAAGACCGAAGCGCAGCTGGATGATCCGCATTTCGCGCTCGCTCAGGTTTTCGAGAACACGCGACAACGTGTCCTGCAACGCCATCTGGAAGGCGAGTTCCAACGGTTCGCTGCTCGCCTCGTCTTCAATCAGGTCGCCGAGTCGCGTTACGTTCTCATCGTCGACGGTCGTATCCAGACTCGTCGCCTCTTGCGAGAGATTCAACAGGTCCTGCACCTTCTCGGGCGAGAGGTTCAGATACTCGGACAATTCCTCATGACTCGGATCGCGACCGAACTCCTGAGTGAGTGTCTTCGCCACGAAGTAGCATTTCCGGATGGTGTTCAGCATGTGTACCGGGATACGAATAACGCGTCCCTTGTCCGCGAGCGCCTTTATGATCGCTTGCCTGATCCACCACGTGCCGTATGTAGAAAACCGGCAACCACGGGTGTAATCGAATCGTTCTACCGCCTCGATAAGCCCGATGTTACCTTCATCGATCAGATCGAGCAATGAAAGCCCGCGATTCTGGTAACGCTTGGCGATCGATACGACGAGGCGCAGGTTCGCGTTCACCATACGGTTCTTCTCCTGTCGAAGCCGCGCCTCAGTATCTTCCACTTCCCGCTCGAGCTCATCGGGTACTTGAGCACTCTCCGATCTCTTGCGTCGCAGCTCTTCCAGCTTCTCTCGAAGGTCTACGATTCTCTTGCCGAGTCGTCTCTCTTCTTTCGCATTCAGAAGCGGGTAGTTTGAAATCTGCTTCAGATAGATCGCCAGCGGATCAGTGGTTTCTCCGTTCCCGAGATGATGATCACCATCGGTTTCCGAGTCGACCGCCTTCGATGCCGTTACATCGATATCCGCTTCGTTCTGGCCCATCGCTCCCCCCAAAAATAGCCGATCAGCTTCGCGGCGCGGATTCCGGATCAACCGGAGCGTCATCCCGCCACACGCTGAAGTACACCTTCGTCTCACCGCCCGAACCGCCAACGCGCCCGATCACCGAGCCGCGTTCGACAGCATCGCCCGGCCGGACATCAACCTCTCCGTGTCCCCCGTACACGTAGACGTATCCCGTCGGTGCCTCCACGATTACCACTGTTCCGAAACCGGCGTACGGGCCGACAAACGACACCCTGCCGGACGCAATCGACTGTATTTCATCTCCCGTTGATGCCTTAATCGCGATACCGGGAACACGCCCGTTTCGAGGCCGCCGTGCTCCGTCGTGCGGCCACTTCGGCGCCTCGTCGGCATTGGCGCTCAGGTCCGTCGAAGTTGTGTCTCGCCGGCCGCTGTCCTCACCGATTCCCCGATCGCCCTCCGCTACACTCCGTTCGGCATACGAACCCGGTATCCGGATCTTCTGTCCGACTCGCACGGTGGCCGCCTCATCGAGGTCATTCGCTTCCAGCAATTCGGTGAGACTCACGTCAAAGCGACGTGAGAGACCGTACAGCGTATCCCCGCGCGCAATTGAGACAACTCCCGGGATAACGATCTCCTTCCCTTCCGGTACGGCGGATGGATCGTCGATCTCATTGAAGCGAAGCACGTCAGAAGCGGGAACCGAGTATGTTCGCGAGATAGCGTAGATCGTCTCTCCGGCGCGAATCGTATGAGTAATCCACGGTGATTCGGATTCACCGTGTAGATCCCTTACCACCCAGAGCGCGAGCAACGCCAGGAGCGGAATCGATAACTTATAGGACGTGATACGCATCGTTCTCCCGTCGCGATAGTGTCTCTCTCAATCATTTTCGGCATCTGCCGCGCGCGAATGAGCATTCGTGCACAAATCGAGAACGATTCCATGTCACCGACCGCAAAATTCGGTCGGTGCTTCTGTTGACAACGAGGCTCAGTTCAGCTACGTTACCATTCCATCGAGTGGGGGCGTGGTGGAGATGGTTACCACGCCGGCCTGTCAAGCCGGAGGTCGCGGGTTCAAATCCCGTCGCTCCCGCATACACCCCGCCTGCGCGGGGTGTCGTTTTTCAGGAATCAGTCAAAGCGGGCTGTAGCGCAGGGGCTAGCGCGCTCGGTTCGGGACCGAGAGGTCGGCAGTTCAAATCTGCCCAGCCCGACACGTCAGGGGCCGCACTCGCGGCCCCTTCTTTTTCTGTACGAGCATCGTTCGGCATGAGCCCCGGCGGTCGGCTTCGAGGCGCTTGCCGGCTATCGGCAAATGCAATCGAGCCCGACAAATTGACAAGTGATTCGGGCTCGTAGTAGCGTTTCGTAAATACAGCCGCATAAGGAATCTACATGGCCTCCAAAGAATCAGGCAGCGACAGAAAGAAACGGCTGCAGCCGAAAACCTCGATGTGGACGAGCCGCCCGGCGCTCTACATATTCAGCGTTATCGTCCTTGCGATTATCGTCGTATCGTTTGTGGGCGGTCCGATCATCGGCCAGATTGCCGGCCCATCTACTTCGATAGAGTTCGGACGCTATCGCGGACGACCGATCGAGTTGGCACAAGGCACATATTTCCAGAACCAGCTCACCCAGCTCCAGGAACAGTTCGGCCGGCCCGGCAATGTATCGGAAATGTTTCAAATCTATCGTATGGGCTTCGAGCGGGCGCTACTGCACACCGCGGTAATAATGGAGGCTGAAGACTCAGGAATGACCGTCTCCAGCTCACGGGTCACGCAACGAATCGTCGAGCTTCCGCGTTTTCAGGACGGAACCGGTGTAAATCGACAGGCGTTATCCGACCTGACGGCCGAAGAACGCATGAATCTCCGGCAGTTAATGCGCGAGAACCTCGTCCACGACAAGTATATCCAGGACATACTCACCGGCTTTGAGTACAGCGACGAAGAGCTCTCGTTCTTTGCCAATCAGGGCTCGATTGAACGCCGCTTTCGCGTCGCCCGGTTCGCGCTCGACGCCGTACCCGACGAGGAGATTACCGGCTTCGGAACGCAGAACGCGGATCTATTTCGGCACCTCGATCTCTCGTCGGTTGTCGTCGGTCCGGATCGCGAACAGGCTGAGCAGATTCTCGCCCTCTATCGCGACGGCGATGACACTTTCGAGAACCTCGCCGGGGAGTTCTCCATTCACGAAGAAAGCGCTCAACAGCAGGGCGACCGAGGACGCATGTATCGGCACGAGCTTCAGCGGGAGATCCTCGAGCCTGAGGATGTAGATCGGTTGTTTGGAACCGCTGAAGGCGAGGTAACCGACCTGATCGATACACAGACCGGCTATGCGTTCTTTCGCATCGATGCTGCGGCGAGCGAACCGGATTTCGAAGACGACGATATTCTCGCCGAGGTCCGGGCGTATATGGAGGAGTTCGAGCGCGGTACTCTTGAGGATTATTTGTTCGGACAAGCGGAAGATTTCGCGTTCACGGTTCGCGACGGGGCCGATTTCGAGGAAACCGGCGACGTATATCCCGCACGCCTCACCGAAACGAGCTTTTTCCCGATTAACTTCGGAAATCAGCCGTATCTCCCGGCCGTCGAAACAATCGACGGCGAAGGTTTGAGCGACGCGCACTCACAAGAGTCGTTCTTTCGCTCCGCGTTCTCGATTTCCGACGATGAAGTGACCGATCCTATCGTGCTGCGCGACTACGTCGTAGTACTGGAGCTGATCGAAGAGCGCGAGAGCGATCCGGCCGACAACGAGATGATCGCTCAGATCGTACCGCAGCTGTATCAGCAGTATCAGGCACAAGAGGTCGAACGAAGCCTTCTCGATCCCGCTCATATCGAAGACAATTTTACGGCGGTATTCAGCCGATACTTCCTCCAACCGCAACGCGAACAGGCGGGAGGAACGGCGCCATAAGGTCGGAAGCGGACCGGACATGAGCGATCCAGCCACACCGTCGCCGTACAAACTCGTGCCCGCGAAGGACGGTGAGTGTGTGGTCTGGGGGAAGCATTCACTCTATCATCCCCGCCGACCGCGGGAGGCGGCTGACAGGCGGGCGGCGAGTGTACCGATCGAGTCCGGAACGTTATACGTCATTGTCTCTCCCCTTACAGGGTACGGAATCACGACGCTTATCTCGCGCCTGCCCGCTACGAGTGTCTGTGTCGCGGTGGAAGTGGAGCGTGAGCTATTCGATGTACCGTTTCGGATCGACTCTTCGGCGCTTCCGGTTGTACGGGAGACAGATATCGTCACGACCGCCGAACGAGTGCTGGAGTATACACCGGATTTCGTTCGGCGGGTCAGGGTCGTCGCGCTTTCAGGAACATACAGTCGGCGCAGGAAGCGATACGACGAAATCATCGAGATTCTTCGTTCGGAGATCGCGACACGCTGGCGCAACAAGGCAACCCGAATCCATTTCGGTCGAAAGTGGGTGAGACACCTTTTTCGGAATATCTGCCTCGAGACTCCTTCGTTCTGGCCAGGCGGCGACCCGTCGGGGCCTGTTGACGGACAGCCGCTCGTTGTGTGTGGTGCCGGTGAGAGCCTGGAATCTTCGTTAGACTGGATCGCCACCAATCGAAACCGCTTCTACCTGATGGCCGTCGATACCGCACTCGGCACTCTGGTTGAGTCCGGAATAGCGCCCGACGGCGTTGTTGCGCTCGAAGCACAACTGATCAACGTCGCGGATTTCTTACCGGGGCTACCACCAACGACCGACCTCTATTACGACCTGACCGTGCATCCGAACGTTCCCCGTATCGCCGCTCCACATCGCCGGCGACCGATTCTCAGCGATTTCTCGCCGCTATCGCTCATACGACGAGCAGCCGAACATGCACCCGTTCGGGGGCCGGTGCGCCAATTCGGATCGGTCGGGAACACAGCAGTACATCTTGCGACGCTCTTCGGGAACGGGCCGATTATCCTCGTCGGCATGGACTTCTCATATGTGGCAGGGAAGCCGCACGCCCGCGGCGCGTTGAGCCATCGTCTGAGCCTCTCACGAAGTGCGCGTTTGGCCGGCCCGCTCCTGTTCGAGCACAGCGCCGGCCGACCGAAACAGCGTATACAACGTGATGCCGGCCAGTTCCGGGTTACCGAAGGAACGATGCGCCGGCAGGCGGAATTACTCCCGAGCGCGCTTTCCGGCCGGACCGCCAGGAGCGCCCCGCGGAGCGGGCCGACGATCGGCGTCGAAAGCGTTACGCTCGAAGAGCTCACTCGCTTTCTGAAAGGCGAGAGAGGCGCTTCACACCCGAACACAGGCGATGACGGCGCTCACAGCGGCGGAACCACCGACGGACGTTCGCTGTTGCGTTCGGAGATCGAGCGAATAGATCGATTCGAGCGCGAAGGCGTAATAGACGGTATCGAGTATCTCTTCTACGATTTCCCCGATTCCGACTCCGAGCAGCTCTTTGAACGGCTGATTGATGTTTCCCGCGGCAAGTCCGGCAGCACCTCCGTGCCGAGCGGCCGGCTTCTTGAACGCATTCGTATTCGGGCGGGAAGCTATCGACGCTACCTCGAACGACTCATTACTCTTCCTTCCCCTTGAGTGCGGAGAGGAACGCGCTCTGCGGCAATTCGACATCACCGACCATCTTCATCCTCTTCTTTCCCTCTTTCTGCTTCTCGAGAAGCTTTCGTTTTCGGGTAATGTCGCCTCCGTAGCACTTCGCGGTGACATCCTTTCTCAACGCGGGGATAGTCTCGCGCGCGATAATTGTGCCGCTGATCGAGCCCTGTAACGGGATTTTGAACTGGTGACGTGGTATCTCGTCGCGTAGCTTCCTGCAGATTATGCGAGCGCGGGACTCAGCATTATCACGGAAAACGAGCTGCGCCAGTGCATCGACCGGCTTGCCGTTTACGAGGATATCGAGCTTCGCGAGTCGCGTCGGGTGATAATCACCTATCTCGTAATCGAACGAGGCGTAGCCGCGACTGCACGATTTCAGCTTGTCGTAGAAGTCGTAGAGCACCTCCGCCAACGGCATCTCATAGACGACCTCAATGCGCTTCTTGTCGAGGTAGTGCATCGACTTCTGTACGCCGCGCTTCTCAACACAGAGACTGATAACGTTTCCGAGGTAATCGTCGGGCGTCATGATCGACGCCCGGATGTACGGCTCCCACGCTTCGAGAACCTGCGCCGGGTCGGGAAAATCGTGCGGTGTATCGATCTCGACCTCGCTCCCGTCGCGTAGTCGCAAACGATAGCGAACGCTCGGGGCGGTGAGTACGATATTCAACTGCCACTCGCGTTCGAGCCGTTCCTGAACGACCTCGAGATGCAGCAGACCGAGAAATCCGCACTTGAAACCGAAGCCGAGCGCCGCTGAGTTATCTTTCTCGTACACGAGGCTCGCATCGTTCAGCGTCAGCTTCTCCATGGCTCGTGCGAGCTCGTCGTACTCATCGGCATCCACCGGGTATATCGATGAGAAGACCACAGGCTTCACCTGACGGAAGCCGGGCATCGGCGCATCGGTCGGCCGGCGGTCGTCGGTGATCGTGTCGCCAACGCGGATTTCTGCGATATTCTTTATTCCCGCAATAATGTATCCGACATCGCCTGCGTACAACTCGCCGACTATTTCGTGTCCGACGCGAAATCGCCCGATTTCTTCCGCGTCGTATACGGCACCATTCGACCACACACGCAAACGCTGTCGGGCGCGAAGCGTTCCTTCGATAACGCGCACGTGCACGATTACACCGCGGTACGGATCGTAATTGCTGTCGAAAATGAGCCCTTTCAACGGTGCGCTTCGGTCGCCGGAAGGCGGTGGTATTCGCTGGACAATCGCCTCCAGCAGTTCGTCGACGCCCTGCCCGGTTTTTGCGCTGACCTGAACCGCCGAATCGGCCGGCAACCCGAGATCGTGCTCGATCTGTTCGAGTACGTTGGTGATATCGGCACTCGGAAGATCTATCTTGTTGATAACCGGTATGATCTCTAACTCGTGATCGAGGGCAAGATACATGTTCGAAAGGGTTTGCGCCTCCACCCCCTGACTCGCGTCGATAAGCAGTAACGCGCCCTCGCTCGAGGAGATCGCACGACTAACCTCGTAGCTGAAATCGACATGTCCCGGCGTATCGACGAGATTGAGATGGTACCGTCTGCCGTCGGAGGAATCGAATGGAAGGCTTACCGCCTGGCTTTTGATCGTTATCCCCCGCTCCCGTTCGATATCCATCGTATCGAGAACCTGATCGCGCCAGTCGCGCTCGGCGACGAGTCGCGCTCGCTGAATGAATCGATCGGCAAGCGTGGATTTACCATGGTCTATATGCGCAATGATGCAGAAGTTACGTATCGTGTCGTGTTCCATTTGTCCCTGTCACGTGTCGGTGTCACGAATCCAGCATGTGCCGGATCTGTCTCAGCAGCTCTTCGGGTTCGAACGGTTTCTGGAGCAGCGTCATGTACTGCGAGTCGGACACATCGGAACCCGGCAGTTCCTCCGCATAACCGGAGATCAACAGAACCCGTAGATTCTCACGCGTACGGCGAAGTCGCTCCGCAAGTATGGTACCCGATATGTTCGGCATTACAATATCGGTGACGAGAATATCGATGTGCCGATCCCCATCCTCGGCAAGCAGTAACGCTTCGCCGGCGTTCTGCGCACCGAGCACTTCGTAGCCCTGCTGAAGCAGAACCCGTGTCAGCAAAGAACGAATCGGCTCCTCATCCTCAACGAGTAATACTACTTCGTTTCCCGACAGAGAATCAATTTCTCCGCCCGCCGATCGCTCGAGGTCGTTCGCTCTATCCGCCCGCGGCAGATAGAGCGAGAAGGTAGTTCCACGACCGACTGTCGATTCGACATCGATATGACCGTGAAGTTGACGCACGATTCCGTATACGGTGGCGAGTCCGAGCCCGGTTCCCCGTGCCATCTCCTTCGTCGTGAAGAACGGCTCGAAGATATGCTGCATGTGCGCAGGATCAATTCCAGCCCCGTTGTCCTGTACGTGGAGTGCGATCCATTGCCCCGGCTCCAGGGCCCCAGTGTGGACGTTGATCGGCTTCTCGGTCGATATCTCCTCGGTACGGATCACCATCGTACCGCCGACTACATCGGTCAACGCATCACGCGCATTGACCACCAGGTTCATCAACACCTGCTCCATCTGGCCCTGATCGACAAGAACCGTCCCCCGTTCCGCGTTCAGCGCCACGTGCATCGCAATTCCTTCACTGAGCAAGCGGCGCAGCATTTTCTCTACATCCTCAACGATCGTGTTTATGTCGATGGTCCTCGGATTCAGCATCTGGTGCCGGCTGAACGCGAGCAGCTGCCGTGTCAAACTGACCGATCGAAAGGCCGCTTTCTGAATGCCGAGTACATCGGACTTGAGTGCCTCTCGGTCGATCTCCTCGTCTTCGTCCTCGAGGGTTTCCACGAGAAGCTTCGAGTAGCCGAGTATCACGGTAAGCAGATTGTTGAAATCGTGTGCAATTCCGCCGCTAAGCCTTCCTACCGCCTCCATTTTCTGGGCTTGTCGAAGCTGTTCATCTCGCTGCCGCAATGCACGTTCGGCTTCCACGCGAGCGGAGATGTCACGAACTACGTAGACGTATCCACTCGACGCTCCATACAGACTATCGAGAGGTGTCTCGAGAACCTCGACCGGAATCAGGTCGCCGCTGCGGCTTTCGAGTATGCGGGCAAAACGATCGAATCCCTTCGGCCAATAGCCCGCTTCGGCTTGCCGAAATGCACAGATTTCTTCAATCGGTGTTCCGCGAATCTCTTCGACTGTTGCGCCACACAAGCGTTCTGCGACCGGATTCATGAACTCAACGTGCCGATCGGAATCGGTAACTATGACCCCGTCGGTTATGCTGCTCAACGTTGTCTGCAAAAGCTCCTGACGCTCGGCAAGGGCACGCTCCATTTTATGGCGGTAGAGCGCGATCACGATCGAAGTGCGCAACTCACGTTCGTCGAACGGTTTAATGATATACGCGAATGGCTGGGTTATCTTGGCACGTTGCAGAGTCTGCTCATCCGCGTACGCGGTCAACAGAATAAACGGTAACCCGTACTCTCGCTGGATCTTCTCGCCGGTTTCCACTCCGTCGAGCTCGCCCTGCAGGCGGATATCGAGGAGGACGAGGTCGGGTCGATCGCGTTCCAGGTTCTCGAGCAGGTTTTCGCCGGAGGCATACATAGCAGGTACTTCATACCCGAAGCGTTCGAGGTGCGCCTTGATGTCGAGCGCGACGACCCGTTCGTCTTCGACTACGACTATTCGGGCCTGGTTTGTCGTCCGGTCGTCGTTCGTTTCGCCCATGCTTCTACACTCCGCCGGCGCGGAGAATCGAGGTCGCTATCGTATCGAGAGGAATAGATGTATCGACCGCGCCGCGACGGACAGCCTCAGCCGGCATTCCGTATACCACACAGCTCTCTTCATTCTGAGCGATGTTGTATGCGCCGGCTTCTTTCAACTCGAGCATACCGCGTGCGCCGTCGTCTCCCATGCCCGTCAATATCACACCGACGACGTTTGGTCCGCCGTATCGAGCAGCGGAACGAAAGAGCACGTCTACTGACGGACGATGACGGCACACCAGAGGCCCGTTCCTGATCTCCACAAAGTACCGCGCCCCGCTGCGTTTGAGAAGAGTGTGGAGATTTCCCGGGGCAATCAACGCCGTACCACGTACCACGCTGTCGTTGTTCGCCGCCTCTTTTACGGTCATCTCGCAAAGCTCGTTCAGGCGCTCGGCGAACGCCGTTGTGAAACGTTCAGGCATGTGTTGTACGATGACCATTCCGGGAGCATCGCCGGGCAACGCGGCCAGCAGTGCGCGCAGAGCCTCGGTCCCTCCGGTCGATGCGCCGACCACCACCACCTTGTCGGTTGTTTTCAGCACTCCCGGACTGCTGCGCTGTCCCGACGGAGCCGCGAGGATGGCGTCGGCATTCAAACGCGGCTGATGATCTATCGGGGCTCTCCTCACGCTATCCGGTTTCGCTCCATCCGACTTCCGTAGTCGAGCGTAGCGCGCCGCTTTCACCGCATCGCAAATACGGATTCTCGACTCCTCGAGGAATGCCTTTGTACCGAGCTTCGGCTTTTCTATTATCTCCACGGCTCCATATTCGAGCGCGCGCAGTGCGTTGGCGGAACCGGACTCCGCCTGGCTGGAGCAGATAACTACCGGCAGAGGGTGCTGACTCATGAGCTTCTGGAGGAAGGTTATGCCGTCCATTCTCGGCATTTCCACGTCGAGTGTAATGACATCCGGTGCCATTGTTTGCAGCTTTTTCGCAGCGATAATCGGGTCGCTTGCGGTGGCGATGACCTCGATCCCGTCGTCCGCATTCAGTAGTGATTTCATCGTTTCGCGAACGACTGCGGAATCGTCGATCACCATTACCTTCGTTTTATCTTTACGCATGTTCGGATCTCTGGTAGATGGTTGGCGCGACACTATACATCGGCAGCGTCGCTCCCGCCAGCGTCTCCGAATGCCCGAGGAACAGATACCCCTCGCTCTCTATATAACGAACCAACTTGCCCAAAAGCTGCATCTGCCGCGGCCTCTCGAAATAGATAATGACGTTGCGACAAAAAAGCACGTGAAAACGCTCTCGCAACCCGTAATCGTCATCCATCAAATTCAGCCGTACGAAGCGGATTCGGCGGCGTAGATCGCGTTTAACGCGCACCAGAGCAAGTGAACGGTCCTTGCTACGAAGAAAATAGCGCGACCTCAGCTGCGGGCTGACCGGCTCGATCCGTGCCTCGGGGTACACCGCTTTCCGCGCCTGCTCCAAAACGCCGGAGGAGAGATCGCTCGCGAGTATTGTGTACTCGAAGTGAGGCTGTATACGGCGAAACTCCTCCATCACAATTGCGAGGGTATACGGTTCTTCTCCGGTTGATGCGGCGCACGACCAGATCTTCAGCGGATTGTCACGACGTCCCCACCCGTATTCTTCGTACAGCCTCCCCAGATTTGACGCCAGCCAATCGAAATGGTCCGGCTCACGAAAGAACTCGGTCTTGTTCGTAGTAACAGCGTCGACCATGTTGACAAGCTCGTTTTCGCCGCCACGGTTTTCAAACACGTATTCGAGGTATTCTCGAAAGTCGGTCATCTCGAGCATGCGAAGTCGTTTATGCAGCCTGCTTTCGAGCATGACTCGCTTTGTTTCCGGCATTCGGATCCCGTAGGTCGCTTCGATATACTCGGCAAGCTTGCGGAACTCGCGATCGCCCAGGCGGAGAGCATTCAGAGGATCACGACTCATGCCGGCTCGTTACCCGTCGCATCATTACGCTCGGTCATTTCTTACCATCATATAAAATTGTCGATCTCCAGCAAACTCGCCAGCTGTATGCCTCGCGTGATGAATCCGGCTTTCCGTTGTCGTATGGATATGCGCAGGATTGCAACTCCTCGCTCCTCGTCGATTATCAAGTCCTGTAGCGCGAACGGGTCCTGGGGCGACAGCCCTGTTTCGTCGGCGATACCGCCGGAGAAGACCCTCTCGATCGTGTAGTTGGTGCGGAATATGCCCCTCGATATCTCACGAACCGTCATGCCGAACAGAGGTGCAAGCACCGCCGTTTCCACATCCTTATCGACGGCCTCCAGTACAGGATTATGCGGACGCTCGGCCAGAGCGACCAAGCCGTTGCGCGCACTGCCGTCCCGTGTCCAATCAACACGAATGAGTGAGCCCCGCTGTCTCTCGAGCATGAGCTCCTGTGCTTCGGCGAGGGTGCCTACCTCCGTGCCGTCGATGGCGGTTATCGAGTCGCCGACCTTCAGCCCCGCCTCGTGAGCGGGACTGTTCGGTAACACATATTTCACTTCGAGCGATCCGCGCCGCTCGTGCACTGAAGCCCCCATCCACGAATGACGCACTTCGTTTCCCTGGTAGAGCTGCGGAACGATATGCTGTATCCAGAGGCTCGGGACTGCGAAGTTAACGTTCTCGAACTGAGGTATACCCGCGAAGGCGACGCCGACCAGCTGCCCCGACTCGTTCACAACGGGACCACCGCTATTTCCCGGATTCAACCCGGCATCGATTTGCATAGCCTCGCCAAGTTGCAAATAGCGACGACCGGTAGCCGAGATGATCCCCGAGCTGATAGAACTCGAAAGTCCGCCGGGCGAGCCCATCGCGTACACCGTTGCGCCTGGTCGCAGCTCGCGTACGTCGGTCAGCGAGAAGACATATTGCGGATCGACTTCCGCTTTTATGAGCGCGACATCGAGGACCCTGTCGTAGCCGACAACCCGTGCGGGAATGCGCCGGCTCGGATTTTCCGAGAGCCGTATGTACAGGCGTGAATAGCCATCGTGCTTTGGATCGACCTCACTGCGTATGACGTGGTAGTTAGTCACGAGGTAACCGCGCTTGTCGATAAAGAATCCGCTCCCCATGACTTGATCACGCTGACCGACCCCGTCTCGAATCCGGATACCCCGGTCCACTTCGACGGTAGCTGTTCCGACGAGCATGTCCGAGATCTCGGTCCGCGACGTAACATAATCGGTGAGCGACTCCGGAATCTCGAGATCGCGCTCCTCGAGTGCGCTAATAACGGACTCCACGGCGAAACGGTGATTCTGCTCGACTGCAAGTCGACCATACTCAACCAGATCCTCGTGGGGACTCTCGGTAAAGCGCGGAGCCTTGAGAAAGAGGTTCAGTGCAGCGACCTCGTTATCCTCCTCGCGATACGAGTCCGCCCACGCAATATACAACTCGTTCAGATCCCAATCGTTCGCCTCACGCTCTTCGAATGCACCCGCATCGTCGGATTGGCTACTGTGTCCCGCGAGTGTCTGCAACGAGCGGTACGCGGCAACAGCCTGCTCCCAATCGCCGTCCGATACGTGTCGCTCGAATTCACGCTCGATTCCGGACACGGCTTCCGACCAGAGTGCCGCGAAACGATCAGCGGGAAGAGTATTCTCCTCCAGGCCCTTCAGACGCTGAATTGCGCGTGAGGACTCCCCCCGTTCGATTCGCTCCTGAATCGTCCGCTCGACGACCTCCTGCCGAGTCGGAAGCGGTTCGGCGTAATCCGGTGCTGTTGCACACGCGGCGATGAGGAGCGGCGCCAACGCGATCACCACGAACCGGGGAGTTCCGCCTCGGCGTGGCCGTACCGCCGCGAAGCCGGAACGGAGGCAACTACCGGATCGGAATCGGCGTTGTCCAGATTCGGTCGATTCGTAGCTCAATCGGGGGGTCGAGAAAGCGGAGAAAACGGGTTCTGGTCGTCTCGTCGACGAATGACTCGTATCGCACATCGACCTGCCCGTCTCCGTCGTAGTCCCATTCCGCGAGTCTGCCATCTTCGTAGCTCTCGATAAAGTCATAGATGCCGTCCCTGTTGCTGTCATACCCTATCCACGAGAGTACACCGTCATCATATTCTTCGAACACATCAAAGGTGCCGTCACCGACCGGGTCGCGCAAAGCACGGCGAACCGTGCCATCCTCATAGTAAAATATCGAATCAACCCGTCCATCGCCGAGTGTATCCCTGCTCTCGAGAACCGGGATCCCGTCGCGTAGCCGGACGGATGCGGTGACGCGCTCTTCTTCTATCCGTTGAACGAGATAGCTCTCGGACAGCAGGCGATCTCGCCGAGGCGCGAACGAGGGAACGGCAAGAGAAAACGGGAAAAAGACCGAATGCAGCGTTTCGAACCATGGCGAATCCGGATCGAGAATCGAAAACTCAAAACTCCTCGGTCGCAGGAAGAGCCGCTCGTCGCCTGCGGTCGCTCGCGCTACCTCCGGATATTGCCGGTATGTCAGCTCGACCTCGCCGGCACCTTCGCGTATATCCATTCGCCGCACCACTCGCTGCGGCTCACCGTCGTCGGGTGAAAACTCGATTATCCACTCCGGTCGTCCGTCTACCCGCTCGTCGATTTCCCAACGCACCAGCACACCGTTCTCGAAATCAAACCGTTCGTCCGCGAGACCCCGGCGCTCGCGGTCACGGACGAGAGTGCCGGTAAACCGCTCGAAACGTTCCCGCAGCAGCGTGCGCCCGGTTTCACCGACTTCGGCGTACAGATCGTGAATCAGTCCGATATCGCGATCGCCTCCATGCTCGAAAAAAAGTGAAATCCGCTCCTCGGCTTCAAGGTGATACGCATACCGGAAGATCGCCGGATCGTCACCGTCATACTCGAGGTAAAGCCGTACGGCACGCTCGCGATCGGACTCAGTGGCGGCTACACGCACATAACGGAGTAACAGGGCATACCAGTGCGGGTTTTCCGGCATAGGATCGTTTTCGATACGGCGAAGCTCCTCGAATCCCGGAGCGTCGTCGAGCTCGAGCATGATGCGAAAGAACCGCGGATCGTCGGGGTAGAGTTTGTCCGCCTCCCGCGCTGTCTCGTAGGCCGCCGCTGTATCGCCGGAGCGTTTCAGCGCGCGCGCCCAAAGCCAGAGCGCATCCCGGTCGAAGTGGTCGATCTGGTCGAAATGGTCGCCCGGGTCGACATGGTCGCCCGGGTCGACGTGGTCGCCCGGGTCGACGTGGTCGCCCGGGTCGACCCGGCCGACCGGACCCCCGAACAGAATCGGCTCGATCACCTCACGCGATGCATCGTGCTCTCCGGCATTAAGCAGAATGTCGGCGAGAAGCAACCGAGCTTCACGTTGCGAGGTATACCGGAAACGCCCGAACTCAATCGCTTCCTCCAGACTGCTGACAGCCCGATGCCGTGTTGCCTGATCGAGCGCATCTACTATCGCAAGCACATGCAGTGCGTCCGAGTTCTCCCGGTCATATGAAAGGGCGGTTTCGGCACGCTCTCTCGCCTCGTCCGGATGCTCGTCGAGCAGCCCATACGACTCTCGGGCGTATAGGTCACCCAACTGCTGCGGTTGGGCCGTCAGGCCCGCCACGGCGATTACACACGCCCCGAAAAGAGCGGAAAACTTGAACGTGATTGTCACAACCGGCGAACACGCCACCGGTTCACATCGATCCGGATACCTCACCGTTCCTCACCATTACTACGTTTCTCGGCGATATACGCCGATATTGCAAGCTTCTTGCCCTTCATGACGTCTCTTTCGGCGTCAACTCCCGTTTCGTAGGAAATTGTGCCATCTTCACCGACTTCAAACAGTGCCTTCGGCCCCTCCGCGTCGCAAAGTACGAGAAAACGAGACGGCCGCCGTTCGATGCGACGCTTGAACCCACCCCGCTTCTGCCCGAACGCATGCGCATCGCGCGGCGACGGTCGACGGGTGATGACCGGACAAGTCACTTCGAGGGAAAAGAGAAAACGCCTGTCGGCCCATCTGTCAACCGGCTGCCCTTGTGACTCGGCGGTGCAGTGATCGATCACTCCGACCTCGATAGAAAGCTCGTCGAAAGGGTAAGGCGGCGCTGTCGCCAATTGCCCACCGTTCTCGTCGATTAACTGCTCGCCCCGGGACTCATGCGCGCGCACAACGGAGGCGGGAATAATCGAGACCGTGTCACGATCGAGAACAAGCTCAACTCCGTAGCCGGTAGCTACACGCCCGTGCAATCGACTGTCTGTCTCCGTGAGAAGCGGTGCGAAAAAACGCCGCGGTATGCGATAGACCGGCGACTCGGACGTCAAACGTACTGCCTCGTGCAGCTGTATAAGACGCAGCGAAGGCGGGCGCTGAAAGAACTCTCTCCGCTCGAAACGACACGGATCGTCAATCCCGTAACGTGCCGCAGCCCGAAGGGCATCCGCCGCGTTCGCCGATTCTTCGGCCAGCCGGCCGATCGCTTCAAACGATGACGACCTGATTCTCTCCAGCGGCGGTAAAAGCTCTCGCCTGATGCGTGATCGCAATCGCCTTCGGTCGCGGTTTGAACGATCGCGAACCGGCTTCACGCCGGTACGGCGAGCTACGATCCGCAGTTCTTTTCGACGGAAAGAAAGCAGGGGGCGATAGAGGATAGTATCCCCCCGGTCCAGGCGAGGTCGCATCGCCGACAGGCCTTCAATGCTCGTCCCGCATATCATCCGCAT
The DNA here is from genome assembly GCA_007135605.1 of Spirochaetales bacterium. Classification (GTDB taxonomy): domain Bacteria; phylum Spirochaetota; class Spirochaetia; order DSM-27196; family SKKC01; genus SLAN01. Next base: position 16,587 of record SLIN01000107.1, read on the forward strand.
GAACACCGTTTCGACCTGATCGTCAAGATGATGAGCGAGGACTACACCTTTCGCACTCTCTTCCGAGGCGATGCGTCCCAGCGACTCGTATCTCATCCGACGCGCTGCCGCTTCCATCCCGCCGGCGCCGCGACGGATTTCCTCGGGATTCAACTCGGCAGTACGCGTCCGGACAGAGTATCGCTCGGCCAGCAGACGCAATGTGTCTCGCTCGCGTCGTGACGCCCGCTTCCCCCTCAACGAGTGATCGATATAGGCGAGCACGAGCTCGACCTTCAGCTCGCCGCGGTTGGCCCCCAGGAGCTCAACCAGCGCCGTGGAATCGGGTCCACCCGATACTGCGACGACAAATCGCCCTTCGGCGAGCCCGATCTTCCGGGCCTCTTGTACGAAGCGTTGATCAAGGTTGTGATTCGATCTGGTCACGACGATTCACTTCACTCATCACGGAGTTTGTATCTTCCGACCGGAGTCGCAACAGCACATCGGCGGCTCTACGGCACGCCTCCCGCAGCCGTGTTGCCTCCGATTCTTCCGGTGGCGAAAGTACATACTCAGTGACGCTCATGTTCGGCGGTGGTCGTCCGATACCTACCGAAAGCTTCAGAACCTCCTGCCGCTCACTGCTGTTCTGAAGCACGCTGGCAACACCACGATGGCCGCCGGCCCCACCTCCGCGTTTCAGCCGAATGGCGCCCGGCGGCAGATCCATCTGATCGTACACTATGACGAGCCGCCCGGTGGCCGTCGGATAGCGGCGAACGAGGGTGGGAAGAATATCCCCGCTGCGGTTCATGTACGTTAACGGAGTCGCCACCAGCAGCGGAGGGCGGTAACAACTGCGATACGGCACGAACAAACGCTTTCGCAGCCTGCATGAGATCGCTTCCGCGACCTCCTCGGCAACAAAAAACCCGGCGTTGTGCCGGGTTTTTTGATAGCGTTCGCCGGGATTACCGAGACAGAGTGCGGTGAACTCGGTCGGCACGACGCTACTACTCCTGCTCCTCTTCGGATTCGGACTCCTTCTCTTCGGCACCTTCTTCGGCCGCCTCGACTTCTTCCTCTTCGGCGACCTCCGGCTCCTCCTCCACGCGTGGAGTGGAGACAAGCGCCACGACCTGATCCGGATTCGAGAGAATGGTTACTCCCTCCGGCGGCTGCAGGTCCGCGATATGAAGCGAATCGCCTATCTCGAGCGCGGAGACGTCTATCTTGATATCTTCGGGAAGGTCCTTAGGCAGACACTCGATCTCCAGCTCGTACAGCGGATGCTCGAGGATGCCCCCTTCTCGCACCCCTTTCGGCGACCCCTCGATATGCACCGGGATATGGGTCCGTACCGCCTTTCCCGCCTCGATTTCGTAGAAATCGATGTGAAGAATGCCTCCGCTTACCACATCTTCCTGATAATCCTTGATCAGAACTTCGAACTTCTGTTCGCCGGCATCGAGCGTAATGATCGTGCTTTCGGACACGTACTTGAACTTGGTAGCGAACTCTCGTGCGTTGATCGAAATCGCAGTCGGCTCTCCATGCCCGTACACGATCGCCGGAATGCTTCCGTTGCGCCGAAGCCGTCGCGCAGCACCCTTTTTTCGTTCGCTTCTGAGCGCTGTTGCCAGCGTCTTCGCTTCCATAACTCTATAACTCCTTACATTTCCACTATCGGCGGTGGCCGCCGAACCCCCGACTCGCGAGTCAGCGAAGGACCGGGACACACCTCAAGAGAATCCTGGGACGGCAGGATTCGAACCTGCGAATGCCGGGATCAAAACCCGGTGGCTTAACCGCTTGCCAACGTCCCAATGGGAAAGTGGAATACGGCCCGCTCTTCTTACTCGTCTACCGCGTTCGCTACAACGGATTCGGGCTCGGACGCGGCCGCCCCGGAACTACTCTCCGTCTGACCGAACCGATCGCCCTCCGCTTCCGGTCCGGAAGACTCGGATGCGCGGAACGTAGCCAGAATCTGTTCCTGCAGCTCGTTGCGAAAGCCGGAGTGAATGGGATGTGCAACATCCTTGTATTCACCTGTCTTCGTCTTTCGACTCGGCATCGCAATGAAGATGCCGGTCTTGCCCTCGATGATCTTCACATTGTGCACGACAAAACAGTCGTCGAATGTGACGGTCACATAGGCCCGAAGCTTCCCTTCTGCAGCTACATGCCGAATGCGAATATCGGTGATCTGCATTCCATCTACCTCCCCAGAGGATGCCTTCGAGCGTTGCCGGACTCGGCGGCCGTACACCTTACCGTACTCCGGCGCACACAAGGAGGCGAATGGGCTGAATAGGCCCATCTGGAACAACAGCGCAAGCCCTTTTCAGGACAGTCCCCCGACGGTCTTATTGCTCCAGATCCTGCGCAAACGGTCTGTCGAGATCGACAATACACCTATCGACGACACCGTTTGCACATCGTTCCACCGAATTGTTCCGCTTCTCGCGGTCTGTTAAAGAACAAAGTGCCGTTTCCACTTACCGGCGGCCGTATTATACTCGAAAAGAACGTGCTGTCAAAGGGAGCAGATACGCTTGAATAGCCGTACGATGGCAACCGTCGCCGGATTCGTGCGCCTCTTGTCATTGCGTTATCGACGGCGTGAAAAGCGAATCGGTCGGCTGAGATTCGGAATCCGCACCACGTGGAACGGACTCGTGAGCACTTGTATGACGGCATCGCCCGGGGCCGGCGCATACTCCCGATAGAAGACGGTTACCCGTTCGGGTTCCGCTCTCACCTCGTCCACCTCGATCGAGTATCCACCGGTATTTCTTCGTCCCATGAACAGGACGATTACTGTCTCCTCGGTGAAGCTCACCTCGGGCGGTTCGCCGTAATCGTCGCCACGGATCTGAATCTGCCGCCAGAAACGCTCCAGGTCGACCTGTGAATCGACCACGATTTTGCCCGGCTCCGTACGTCCGGCGTGCTGCCCCTGCATAATCGTCTCGAACGGAACGCGCACGTCTTCTCCGAATCCGTCGGCGGAAACGCCGAATGCTATCGCAAAGGCGATCAGCGCTACACTCATGCCTCGCATTGTAATGCTCATTGCTTCTTCCTCCGAGAAAGATTCAGAACGAATACATAGTCCATACGCCGAAACGCGCTTTCCGGTAGGTCTCGTCCGACGGTCGATAGAGATCGCCTCGCGGATCGTCCGGCGAATCGGCGGCTCGATCGCGCCGAAGGACGTTGAACCAGACACCGAACGTTCCATCGAGTCCGAAGCGAAGCGAACCGAAACGCAACGGGTAAGTATACTCTCCGGCGAGGTGCAGCGCGAGCCCGTGTTCGAGCCGATCTTCGTCGAGCAGCCGTGTGCTTCCGAATGCGCCGTCACCGTTATGATCGCTCCAGTGATCGAGGTCGCCCCACTGATTCGCCGGACTCTTGCTCCCGCTTACCGTGTACTCGAGTCCTGCCTCCACTCCGATCGTGCGATCGATAGCCGCCCCCACCGGGAAACCACGATCCCAGTCCAGCCGGAATGCCAGCGTGTTGTCACCGAGAAAGAATCCGAAGTAGTTGTCGCGATAGTCGATGGTTTGCTCCCCGTTCCGCTCGAAATAAGTGTAGGGATAGTACGTGTAGCCGTAGTTCCGGTTGTGCGAAGTCTGAAACGTGTACATGAGCGAGCCGGCATGCGACAGACGGAAGTTGCCATAGTCGGTGTCAACGATCCCCGAAAGCATCCACGCGCCGATGAACGGGTTCTGGTTACCGTCCGGGTTCATTATTGCGTTTGCGTTGAAGTCATCGACCAGGATCTGCGCCTCCACTTCCCACGGCAGGCGAGCCTCGCCACCGCGTAGTACACCGTAAAAGCCCATCAGGCTCTTGTAATTGAAGTCCTGAACCCACGGGGCGCCGGCGCCCAAGCTTTCGCCGCCGCCGATAATGTACTGCGTCATGTATCCCGGAAGCGGGCTGAAAAAGAGTTCCGGGACGAAGACCGGCCCCGACCCGTCGCTCGTTTGTGGCGGGTCTTCGTTACTTTCCGGAGGCGGTACGGCGACGGTAGCATCCTGAAAACCGACTTCCCAGCGTGGACGACGTATAGCGACGGTCTGGAATACAACGCTTTTCTCCGGGGAGTCGAACACGCTGTTTCGACTGAGCTCCACCGATCGAGTCAGAAACCGCACCCATTCGCCTTCGTAGTCGATTTCGTAGAGGAACGCGGAGTTACCCCTACTCGAAACAAAGAGGGAATACGGGCTTTTGACCACATCGTAATGGGGGAAACGACCTGCGCGTCCGGAGAGCGGGTCGCCGTCGAAGCCGATTCCGGCTTCGTGAATGAAGAAGTAAACCGGCGAATCGAGAAACGCGCGAGAGACCGTGTACCGGTCGTCGGATATCGCTCGCAGATCGACTCCAAAGGAGAACGGCAGACGAAGCGAGCTGTACGAGATAGCCGTGCCGAGCTCTACAGAGCTCCCGCGGATTCCGAACTTGTCGACGGTGCCGACATTACCACGCAAGAGCGTTGCGACCGACAATCCGGGTACACCCGACTCTACAATCGCCCCTATTGTCTGTGCGAACGCCGGTTCAGCCTGCACCGCTAACGCCGCGAGTACAATCGGGAGAACGAATACAACCAACGCTCGTCTACGTAAGAGTATCATCTGCTGCTTGACCTTTTTCCAGGCGCTTCGGCTCGTCGCGCAATCGACCGACAGGAGGTGCCCGTTCCAATTGTGTTAGAATAATGTTAAAAGTCCAGCATGGACTGGAGCATATTTCTGTTCCCCGACTCGCCGATACCGACCACGGAGATGCTGCTGCGGCTTATTTTTGCGTTCGTGCTCAGCGGAGCGATCGGCGCCGAACGCGAGTTTAACCATCAGCCCGCCGGCCTTCGCACACACATTCTCATCGGCGTCGGCGCGTCGATTCTCATGATTCTATCGCTGACCGTGCCGTTTTCCAACGGGGCGGGCGGCGATTACGCCGGCGGTGACCCCGGACGAATTGCTGCGCAGGTGGTATCGGGAATCGGGTTCCTCGGCGGTGGCGCGATACTGCGTCTCGGCGGGGATATTCGGGGACTGACAACCGCCGCTTCGATCTGGATCGTGGCGGCGCTCGGGCTATCGATCGGCGCCGGACTCTACCTTATCGCGATAGTCGGAACCGCATTCGTGCTGGCTACTCTCATCCTGCTCGGTCGATTCGAAAAGCGATATGTTCCGAAGAAAATCCTCAAGCAGCTCGGCGTCTACGCCCGCACGGAGAAACTCAAAAGTCGCGACGTTAAGGAAATCCTCGATGACTTCGGTATACGGATCCGGACAGTGGCGCTTCAGCGATCGAGAGAAAAAAAGACAACACAGCTGCGCTATACCATTCATGTACCACCGGAGGTCGACTATGACCGATTCTACAAACGGCTCTATGAGCTGAAGGATGTTTACAAGATCGTCCTCGACGATATCTGACCGCGTTGTCGATCTCAGCTCAGGTAGACTTGCACCCCTTCCGCGACAGTATAATTGTACAATAGCATGCAGACCCCACGAGACGATCTCCGCGCACTCAACGATTCCGACCTCACCGATCTCTGCGTTGAGCTCGGACAACCGGCATACCGTGCCCGACAGATTTCGGAATGGCTCTGGAAACATCGGGTGACCGACATTGCCGAGATGACGTCGCTGCCCAGCCGCTTGCGCGACACGCTCGCAGAACGCTTCGAGATTCGCGCTGCACGGGCGGAGAGTCTACAGAAGAGCAGTGACGGCTCTATTAAGATCGCATACACGCTCCATGACGGGGAGATCGTGGAGGGAGTGTTTATCCCCGGCTCCGACGGGCGACGGTCAACCGCGTGCATCTCGTCGCAGGTCGGCTGCTCATTACGCTGTGCCTTCTGTGCCACAGCTCGAATTCCGGTGCGTCGCAATCTCGACGCCGGCGAAATAGTCGATCAGGTCGATGATCTCAATCGCCGATCGCTTAACGAGCTCGGGCGACCGCTGACAAACGTTGTCTACATGGGCATGGGCGAACCGCTTGCGAATTACTCCGAAGTCGTGCGCTCGATTCGCCTCTTGACAAGCGAGATCGGATTCGGAATGGCTGCACGGCGGATTACGCTTTCGACCGCCGGACTCCCGGAGCAGATGCACGCACTCGCCGACCAAGCGATCGGCATCAACCTCGCTCTCTCGTTGCACGCGGCAACCGACTCGGTTCGCCGCTCGCTTATGAGCAGCGCCCGGGACTGGTCACTCGACCAGCTCGCCGACGCCGTTCGATATTGGCATTCGAAGCACGGGAAACCGGTGACCTTCGAATATCTCCTGCTTGCCGGACACAACGATAGTGCCGACGAGGCACGTGCCCTGGCTCGCTTTGCCTCGCGACTGCCGTGCAAAATCAATCTGATCGAATATAATCCGGTGATCGGCATCCCCTTTTCCGCAGCCGGGCATTATGTAACCGACCGGTTCGCCGGTATACTGGCACGTGCCGGAGTGACTGTCACCGTGCGCCGCAGTAGCGGCCGTGACATCGATGCCGCCTGCGGGCAGCTGGCCGGCCGCCGCTCTCCGTCCAAGAACGCGGTGACCTGATTCGTCGCCGGTCCGGTGATACTGTATGCGGCAGATGTAGTTCCTGGTAGGTGGTCTGATTGAGATACTTAATGACAGGTGGCGCGAACGAAGGCGGCGGATCCGGCGGTTTGCGCCTTTGGCCGGGCTCCGAAACCCCGCTCGGTGCCACGTGGGACGGATCCGGGACAAACTTCGCGCTCTTTTCCGCACACGCCGAGAAGGTGGAACTCTGCCTGTTCGACAGTGACGGGGTTACCGAGACCGCGAGAGTGGCGCTTCCGGAATTCACACATGAGGTTTGGCACGGTTATCTGCCGGACGTACGTCCCGGACAGCTCTACGGATACCGCGTGCATGGCCCGTACGATCCGGATGCGGGCCATCGGTTCAATCCGAACAAGCTTCTGCTCGACCCGTACGCGAAAGCTCTTTTCGGGGAGCTGAAATGGCACGACGCGCTGTTCGGCTATACAGTAGGACACAAGAAAGGCGACTACTCATTCGACAAACGTGACTCGGCACCGTATGTGCCGAAGTGCCGAGTGATCGACCCGGCGTTTACGTGGGGTCGGCCGATAGACCCGCATCCGTGGCACGAAACGATCATTTACGAGATGCACACGAAAGGGTACACGAAGTTGCATCCGCAGGTGCCCGAAGAACTTCGGGGAACGTTCGGCGGGCTCGCGAGCCAGGCGGTGACCGATTATCTCGATGAACTCGGAGTTACCGCGATTGAGCTCCTGCCGGTTCACGCGTACGTACACGACCGGCATCTCGTTGATCGCGGATCGGCGAATTACTGGGGTTACAATTCGATCGGCTTTTTCGCCCCGCATCCCGATTACCTCGATAACCCCGAAGACACCAGCGTGTTCAAGAGCTTCGTGCAGAAAATGCATGATGTCGAGATCGAGGTCATCCTCGATGTTGTCTACAATCACACCGCCGAGGGCAATCATCTCGGCCCGACACTCTCGTTCAGGGGAATTGACAACCGCTCGTACTACTATCTCATGGACGACGAGCCGCGCTTCTACAACGATTTTACGGGTACCGGCAACGCTCTCGAGCTCCGTCACCCCAAGGTTCTCAGCATGGTGATGGATTCACTGCGCTACTGGGTGGAGATCATGGGCGTCGACGGATTCCGCTTCGATCTCGCGACTACCCTCGCGAGAGTCGGAGGCGCCTACGACGAGCATGCGGGATTTCTCGACGCGGTCGCTCAGGATCCGGTTCTGAGCAAAGTGAAGCTCATCGCTGAACCGTGGGACACCGGACCCGGTGGCTATCAGGTCGGCAACTTTCCACCCGGATGGTCGGAGTGGAACGATCAGTATCGCGATTGTATGCGGCGTTTCTGGAGGGGAGATCCCGGCCAGCTCGCTGAGCTCGCGGCGCGTTTCTCCGGTTCGGCGGACATCTACGATCGGAGAGGGCGACGCACATGGGCGAGCATTAATTTCATCACGGCACACGACGGATTCACGATTAACGATCTCGTCAGCTACAACGAGAAGCATAACGAAGCCAACGGCGAAGGCGGCGCCGACGGTACGGACAACAACTTCAGCTGGAACTGCGGGGTCGAAGGACGGACCGACGATGAGGAAGTCATCGAGCTGCGCCGCAGGCAAATGCGAAACATGTTGACCACACTGCTGCTCTCCTCGGGTACGCCGATGCTGCTTGCCGGAGATGAGTTCGCCAATACACAGCACGGTAACAACAACGCGTACTGCCAGGACAACGAGCTGAGCTGGCTCGACTGGAACTCTGCGGCGGAGAACGAGTCTCTCGTCGACTTCGCCCGAAGGTTGATATCGATCCGGCGAAGTCACATCGTCTTTCACCGTAGCCGCTTCTTCCGCGGGCGGGTGATCCCCGGAACGGACATGAAGGATGTCGTGTGGCTGCGACCGGACGGTGAAGAGATGAGCGAGAGCGACTGGCAGGACGCAGACGCGAAAGCGCTGGCGATTCGCATTTGCGGTGAAGCGGGGTTAATCCACCTATCCGAGACCGGCGAGCAGGAAGCCGACGATACATTCCTCCTGCTATTGAATGCCGGCCACGATGTCGTCGATTTCTCGCTCCCGGGGGCCGGCGAATGCTGGGAACCGATGCTCGATACCGTCTACGAGCGCGGAGAGCCGGCAAGCGAGGAGAGATGCGCGTCCGGCACGGTGGCCGCCCGCTCGATCCAGCTTCTGCGGCTCAGCACCGAACCGCCCGAGTGACGGTA
>SLIN01000238.1 GCA_007135605.1 Spirochaetales bacterium
GCAGCCTCATCGGCGAGATGAAGCAGGTCTCGGAGAACAATCCGATGTTCAGCGAGGAGATGAGGCTGAACATGGTAAACATCGATCAGCCGGGTAAGATCGCCGATTTCATCACCAGTATTCTGAACGTCGACCGCACCGAACAACAGGAGATCCTCGAAACGCTCAGCGTTCGTGAACGCATGGAAAAGGTCCTGATCTTTATCAAGAAAGAGCAGGAGCTCATGCGGATCCAGAAGAAGATCCAGGGCCAGATCAACGAGAAAATCGAGAAGAGTCAGCGCGACTACTTCCTGAAGGAGCAGTTGAAGGCGATCAAGGAAGAGCTCGGTATGCCGTCCGACTCGAAGAGCTCGGAGTATCAACGCTTCAAGGAGGCGATCGACGAGCTTCCGCTGCCCGACGACGTTCGCGAATCCGTAGAGCAGGAGCTGGAGAAGTTCAACCTCACCGAGCCGCAATCGCCGGAGTTCGCCATAACGCGAAACTACCTCGATACGGTAATCAACCTCCCTTGGGGCGAGGCAAGGCCGGAGAACTTCGACATCGCGGCGGCGCAGTCGATACTGGATGCCGACCACTATGGTCTGGAAGATGTGAAGGAGCGTATTCTCGAATTTCTCTCGGTGCGCAGTCTGCGAAAGGACGCGAAAGGCTCCATTATCTGCCTCGTCGGTCCGCCGGGCGTCGGCAAGACGAGTGTCGGCAAGAGCATCGCCCGGGCGACCGGCAAGGAGTTCTTTCGCTTCTCGGTCGGCGGCATGCGCGATGAGGCGGAGATCAAGGGGCACCGGCGTACATACGTGGGGGCAATGCCCGGAAAGATCATTCAAGGGCTGAAAATCGTGAAATCGAGGACGCCCGTCTTCATGATCGACGAAATCGACAAGCTCGGCGCGAGCTTTCAGGGAGATCCGTCGAGCGCGCTGCTGGAGGTCCTCGACCCCGAGCAGAACGTGAGTTTTCGCGATCATTACCTGGACTTACCGTTCGATATCTCGGGAATAGTGTTCATTACAACCGCCAATACGATGGATACGATTCCGACGCCGCTGCTCGACCGGATGGAGGTCATCCGCATCCCCGGCTATATTGACGAGGAGAAGATCGCGATCGCGAAGAAATACCTCATTCCGCGCTCGCTCGAACGTGCCGGGCTGAAGAAGAGCTCGGTCACGTACACCAAGAAGACGCTCGAAGAGATCGCCAACGGATACGCTCGCGAGGCGGGAGTGCGCAACTTCGAGAAAGCGCTCGACAAGATCCATCGCAAGATAGCGCGGCAAACTGTAGAGGGTTCGGTAGAAGACAAGGTAAAAGTCACTCCCGAATGCCTGCCGGAGTTCCTCGGACAGCCCGTTTTCCGCGAAGACCGAAGAAAGCGCATTACACGCGCCGGAATGGCGCTCGGGCTCGCGTGGACGCCGTACGGCGGCGATACGCTGCTGATTGAGGCGGTTAGAACGCCGGGCAAGGAGGGCTTCAAGCTCACCGGAAAGATGGGCGAGGTCATGCAGGAGTCGGCGAACATTGCCTACACCTTCGTCCGCTCGATTTCCGAGCGGTACGGAGTGGAGCCGGATTTCTTCGACCGGAACCATATTCATCTCCATATTCCCGCAGGCGCAATCCCGAAGGACGGCCCGTCGGCGGGTATCACTATGGCCACCGCGCTGTTGAGCCTCGCTACCGGCAAACAGGTAGCCGGAAACGTCGCGATGACCGGTGAGCTGTCGCTGGTGGGTTCGGTGCTCCCGATCGGCGGATTGAAGGAGAAAACGATCGCTGCGCGTCGCCACGGTATCAAGAAGGTTATCTACCCAAAGGCGAACGAAAGCGATCTTTCCGAAATACCCGAGCATATTCGAAAGGGAATTCAGTTCATTCCGGTCGAGGAGATGGTCGAGGTTTTCGAGCTGCTTATCGGTAAGCAGCCCGACAGTGCGCGGTTGTCGAGCGGTAGACGTGCGTGAAAGAGGCCGGATGTGAGATGGTTTGCCAGGATATACGCAATCGGACGATTCGCCGATCGGCGTGCTTTCGCCGTACTGCTCATCGGCGTTGTTACGGTCGCGGCGCTGGCAACCGCTGTGCGCTCTGAGTCGAACGGTCCGAGCTGGGCGGCCTCCCAAGGTGGTGCCGGTCGCATCCCGGAGTCAGCCGTTTCGGCGGCAGCCCGACCGGTTTCCGTGGCGCCCACCGCAGGCGAAGGGCGGGCTTCGCGTACGGCAATTGACTTGGCAGGCGAGGCGAGCTGCGATCCGACTGCCGTCGACCGGATTCGTGCGGGCGGCACGACGGAATCAACGATGGAACGTATTCGTGAGAGTCCTCGCCGGTTTTGCTGGTCGCTCCGTCCGGTGCTCGCCGAGTCGAACGATCTGCTTCGACTTGTCGACCGCGATCACGGTCTCGAGCCCGACTACGTACCGCCAGGGCTCGTCGCCCTCGCCGAAGCTCATCCGGAGATTCCGCTTCGGACCGGTAACGAGCGTCTCACCGCTCGAGCCGCCGGGGCCCTTGCGGACATGGTACTCGCTGCCGAGCAGGACGGCATAGAGCTTATGGTATCAAGCGCGTACCGCGACTACGAAACACAGCGACAGCTGCATGAGTACTGGATTGAGCGCCTCGGGCGGACAATGGCGGAGGCGCTGAGCGCACCAGCCGGCCACAGCCAGCATCAGCTCGGGACGACGGTCGATTTCGCCCCGGTCGGCAGGCGATTCAGCGAAACACCTCAGGCCGAATGGCTCGAGCAGCACGCATGGCGCTACGGCTTCTCGCTCAGCTATCCGGAAGGGTATGAGACGACAACCGGCTATAACTACGAACCGTGGCACTACCGATATGTCGGGTTTGCGGCGTCCTATCTCGAGAGGGAGTTCTTCTCATCGGTGCAGCACAAGATGCTCACCTTCCTGTACGCGAACTCCCGTGACCGACGCCTGGCTGCGTTCCGGTTCAGCCGCGGAGGCCCCCGGTGAGCGCTCCGGCCAACGCATCGGGTGACGGACGCAGCCGGTCATCGGAACCCTCGGCACTCCTTGAGAGCGGAGCGCTGTTACACCCCCTTTCGCCCCATCACCCCAGTTACATCGATCTTATCCGATACTTGTACAGAATCAGCGGAGCAGCCGACCTCCCCGCACCGCGCGACGGCGAGCACCGAATCGCAGGGTTCGTCGGAGTCCCGCGGCATATCGTGTTCGTGCTCGTCGACGGGATGGGATTGAACACCGGCGATCACTTCCCGCGCGGCGGCTTCCTCGATCACGGATTCGCCTGCGAGATGCGCGCTCTCTTCCCATCCACTACCGCGGCGGTGCTCACTTCGACGGCGACCGGACTGTGGCCGGCGGAGAACGGCATTACGGGATGGTGGACATGCCTTCCGGAGTACGATTGGGTGGTTCTGCCGCTGCCGTTCGTTGAACGGGAGAGTGAGGAGCCGTTGTCTCAGCTCGGAATCGAGTACGGCGATCTCGTTGCACACCCGCCGCTGCTCGAGTCTCTCGACCGAGAGGCGTGCAGCTTCGTCCCGACCCACATCGCCGGCGGCGTCTTCACCGCATGGGCTCGCGGAGGCCGACCGATCGCGGACTTCGGTGCGCTCGGCGAGCTCGGCCGGAAAGTACACGATTTCATTCATTCGACCGCCGGCCGCCCTACGTTCAGCAATATCTATATGAGTGTGGTGGACACGCTGAGTCACAAACACGGTTACAAAGCGAGGGAGGTCGGAGAGGCGATACGGCGCATCGACCGTTTTCTCGACCGTCTCGCCGGTGAGCTCCCCAGCGACGCGCGTCTCGTCGTGACCGCCGACCACGGGCAGGTCGTCGTGGACGACCGGCGACACACAACAATCGACCGCAATAGCGAGTTGATGCGCTATCTCGAATACCCGCCGAGCGGCGAAGCGACCGTTCCGGTCTTTCACGTCAAATCCGGGCTTGAGGACGAATTCGCCGACGCCTTCGCTGCGAGCGAAGCCGGATCGTCGTTCACGCTGCTCGAAAGCGAGCGTGCAGGAGCGCTCGAGCTGTTCGGACCGACGCCGTTCAGCGATGCGATGCGGCGGCGACTCGGCACGTATATCGGAATCGCCACCGAAGCCGCGTTGCTCGATTATGTGGCTGCCGGCCGGCAGCAGTTGTCGGTGCGCGGAGCTCACGGCGGCCTTCGCGCCGACGAGATGCGCATCGGGCTATTCGTCAGCTCCTAAAGGGTATAGACTGCCCGCACGCTATGGGTTCAAGCAACAGCATTACCGAAAGACTGGAAAAAGTGGCGGTTCGCATTCCCGATGCACTGATACCGGCACCGGGGGTCGACCTCCAGAGGTGGGCGGTCCTCGCTTGTGATCAGCACACCTCCGCACCGGAGTACTGGCGGCAAGTCGAGCAGTTTGTCGGCACGGCGCCGTCGACTCTGCGATGTATTCTCCCGGAAGCATATCTCGAATCCGGCGACGTCGACGATCGCATCGACTCCGCACACCGGACAATGCGCCGCTATCTCGAAGACGGAACACTCGGGTATGCCGGCGACGGTTTTATACTCGTACGGCGAACGCTGTCCGACGGGACCGTTCGCGACGGGCTGATGGTTTCTCTCGACCTGGAGCAATACGATTTCCGCCCGGACTCACGCACGCCGATTCGTGCAACCGAGTCAACGATCGTTGAGCGCATTCCGCCGAGAATGCGCATCCGCAACGGTGCGCCGCTGGAGTTTCCGCATATCCTTGTGCTCGTCGATGACGCCGAGGAGACTCTTATCGAGCCGCTCATCCGCCGGAGGGAGAGCTTCCGCAAGCTCTACGACACCTCGCTCATGTTCGACGGCGGCCATGTCGGCGGATATCTCGTCGCCGAGGAGAGCGCCGTCGAACAGGTGACCGGAGCACTGGAGACCCTGGCGGATCCGGATCGTTTCTCCGAACGCTACGGCACAAACGAGGTGATCCTCTTCCCGGTCGGCGACGGCAACCACAGCCTCGCCGCAGCGCGTCGCTACTGGGAGCAGGTGAAACAGGGCGGTGCGTCCGCCGAGCACCCTGCCCGCTTTGCGCTCGTCGAGCTGGTAAATCTTCGAGGCGCCGGATTACCGTTTCATCCGATTCACCGAACCGTCTCCGGAGTCGATCCACAAGACGCGACGACCGCGCTCGAATCGAACGGATTTCGGCGGCAATCAAGGGTCACCGATACCGCTGACGATGCGTCCGTCGTCGCGTTGCATACTCCCGATAACGTAGTTCACTTTCGCAGCGAGGATGATACGACGCTCGCCGTCGCTCAGGTCGATGAGCTCATCGCCGAGCTCGACGTCGGGAAGGTCGACTACATTCACGGGCCGGAGGCGGTACGTGCGGCGACCGAACGAGGGGAATCCGTCTTCGTCTTGCCGCCGCTCAACCGCGATCAGCTGTTACCAACCGTACTCGAGAACGGCGCGCTGCCGCGAAAGGCGTTCTCGCTCGGCCGTGCCGAGGATAAGCGCTACTACCTCGAATCCAGGCATTTGATGTTAGGCGGTTCCGGGGTACAATGACGACTATGGGGCGACGTACTATCGCCGTTCACTTGCTCCTATTCCTCGCAACGATCGCCGCTCAGGCTTCGGATGGGGTTCGTCCGGTCTTTGCATTCGTCGGTGTTCACGACGAGGCCGGGCATTTCACCACAGCGGAAATCAGAGTTCTTGAGAACCGGTTAACCTCCGAGCTCGTCTCGATCGCCGACCGTGAAGGTTTCAGCATAACCATACCCTCGAACCGCGACGAGATTCTCGGGTTTCTCGTCGCCGATCCTGCCGACGCCCCGCCGGGGTCGCTCTCGAGGCACGTAAGTGCATACGCCGTGGTCGGAGGTGAAATCGGCCGTAGTGCCGACTCGATCACCATCGAGCTGCGAAGTGTACGCGCCGAAGACGATGCACTTCTCGCGGTGTTCAATGCCCCGTTTGACTCGATACAGAGCGCGCTCGGGACGGTAGTCGAGATCGTAGCCGGAGCGGTCGGCCCGGCGATACCGTCAATCGCCGACGAGAATCGCATCAGCCCATCGGTCGGTGAGACCGATGTCGCCGTTCGGGAAGAAATCACACTCGAAGATCTCATCGGTGAATGGTCCGGGGATCAGGGATTAACGACTGTGGAAGTATTCCCCGACGGATCGGCGGTGGCCAGCCTGAACGGCGTCGGCACTATGCAGCTGCGGATCACTATCGACGGCAACATTGTGCGGGCAGTTCAGGATGAGCCGAATGCCCCGAGAATGTACATGGCGTCATTTCCGTATACCGTTGCCGTCCAAATGGTCGATATAGCCCGTCCGGTGCAATGGGAGTTCACCCTGTCGGAGAACGGTACAACCCTGCACGGGATCAAGGATACTACCTTTTTCCAAATCAGCCGGGGTCGCGTAGTGTGGGCGGACAACACCTACTCTCGCGAAGCTGTCTGGACACGTCTCGAATAGGAGAGGCGCGGAGCACGAGGTTTCGAGGAGCCGCTCTGTGCCGACACCGATTGTGCGGCAGCTCGTCCGTTTGTCTTCTCGTTCGGATGTTGCTTCGCTGCAGCTCGGTATCGAGCGTTCGATCCGCCGAGAGCAGTTTGCAGCGCGAGGATTCCACCCGCTATAACGAACGCCGCCACCCGCAATGCCGGCCGTGGATCGCTGTACGCGAACGATCGCAGAATTAGACGGCCGGGACTCGGGGGCTCCGAAAGATCGGGCATTGTATCGAGAACCAGGCGGTGCTCGCGGGCCCGGTAGTACCCGAGTACCCGGGCATGAAGCCGGAGCAGATCCGAGCTCGTGCGAAGCGCCTCCATCTCGCTCGCCAAAGAGTCGCCTCGGCGCTGGAGATCGTCAATGTTGCGCTGGATTTCGCCGTAGTACTGCCGCCGTGCCGCGTAACGATTGAGGCCCGACGGACCGAAGAAGAAAGCAAGGATCAGATATACGACGACTCCGCCGGCTGCGGCTATCAGGAGGTGTTTCGGGTACATCTCTACCCTCGGATAACGGCAACGTGACCGAGTGTCTTTAGCCGTTCTGTCTTCGGCCGTTCTTGACACCCGAATGTCGGCGTCGTAGTCTCTATAATTGCAATCATGCTGGCGCGGCTTGTGCCGATATCTACACATAGGAGATGTTCTGCATGGCGGCAGACGAAAAAAAAGGCACCGATCGGCACAACACGAACACGCTTTCCGGTTCCGCAGGGGACGAGGCGTTCGACTACTATGGAGTCTGGGTGAAATCAGGTCCGGAAGATGTTTCCGATATCGAAGAAGACAATTCGGACGACATTTTCGATCTGGAATTAACCGATGAAGATGACGTTGCATCCGCTGCCACCGGCGCCACTCCCACGGTCGCAGCCGGCGACGAGTCGGATCGTGTGACCGAAAGCGACGAATATCACGAGATATTCGATGAGCTCGAAGCCGAATCAAGCGACGACGATATTACCTCCTCGGATTCGATCGGAATTCCCGATGCGGATCACTCCGACGAGGATGCCGACGAGCTCGCCGGCCTTTCGGAGGAAGAGGAGTCGTTGCTCGCGGAACTGGAGAGCTCCGACAGCGATATCGATACACCGTCGGTCGATGAAACCGGCACCGAGCCGTCGGAACCCGAACCGTCCGGGGATGAGCTCGAATTCCGTTTCGCCGAGGGCGAGGAAGAGCTGCCCGATCTCGAGCTCGACGACAGCGACGACCTCTCGCTCGACGACGACGACGAAGTGCCGGTGACACACCGGTTTTCTTCGCGGGAAGCGACGGAACGCGACATTTCGGAAGAGGGCGAGACACAACGGCCCTCCGCGACCGTATCCGGGAGCGGTCCGGTGAGTGAAATCGAGCTGGAGGCAGCCGACCGCGCTGCGGACTTCGACGATGTGTCGGCTGTCGCCGGCGAGATGAGTGAACCGATCTCCGCGGAACGAGGCAGGGGCACATATTCGAAGGAAGCATTCGAACGCATTCAGGGCGAGTTGACCGATATCAAATCGGAGCTTGCAGCGTTGCGGAGTGAGCTCGCCGTACTTCGCGGTAACAGGACGTCGGATTCCGAGCCGCGGTCACAATCGACCGCTGCGACGACACACTCCCCCGCCGCTGAGCTTCCGGTAGAAGATAGTGAGCCGGTATCCGAAGACGGCGAGGACCGGGACAAAGAGCTCGTTTTCGAGCCGGAAGCTCCGGCCGAGTCGGCACCGGGGCAAAACGGGGACCTCTCCATAGGAGAAGAGTCGGAGGGAGGATTCTTCGAAGAAGAAGAAGATGACGAGACCATCGCGCTGACCGGCGATGAGCTCGACAACATCCTGAACACTGCAGAGTTCACCGAGACGGTGGGCGAGCCGACCGATCTCGACGACGGAGACCTCGATCTCGATCTCGATCTTTCGGCGCTCGAAAGCGACGACTACTCATTCTCCGACGATGCAATCGAAACACCGGAGGGCGAAGCGCGATACGGCGATACAGAGCCGGTACCGGAGGATGCGGCTTTCGTGTTCGAGGATCAGTCGGTCGAGGGCGAGATTCCGCCCGAAGTCGATCAGAGCGATTCTTCGGCGATAGGTGGCGACACGTCCGAAGCGCAAAGCGCTGAGGAAGACATCTTCGGCGCAAGCGACGATGAGGTCGATGTTCTCGCGAATATGGATATCGACTCGGAGCTCGCCGATATCGATGCGCTCGACGACGAAGAGCCGGCGGTCGGATCGGAAACGGTCGAGCACGACATTGCACTCGGCGATGTCGAACCGGCAGATGAGTCGCCGACAGAGCAGCAGGACATCGATGAGCCGGCCGCGTCTGTTCAGTCGAGGGAGCCGGATGAAACGACCGCCGACTCGGCACTCCCGGAGGCAGATCAGATCGACAACAGATCCGGCGGCAGTGCCGAGGAGCTTCCCGAAAACCTGAAGGAAGAGATCAAGTCCGTGCTCAGCTATATGGATCAGCTCCTCGAGTCTCTTCCCGAGGACAAGATACGGGAGTTCGCTCACTCCGAGCATTTCGAGGTCTATAAGCGCCTTTTCGAGGAACTCGGACTGGAGCCGTAGTCATGGGGCTCATGAACCGTGTGCTCGACTCGGCGAGCGGCGGAAAGCGCGCCCCGCGGAAGCCGAACGACGATCAGATCGTTCCTGTCGGGACGTCCGATGGTTCACAAGTCCTCCAGCGCATGTTGGCCGCTATCGAACGGCTCCAGGTAGGGCTCAGTGCTCCTGCAGCCGTTCTCGAGCTTCTACGGCGCGGGCTCGGCGTCAAGCGCGGTGCGTTGTTGATCCGTGACAGCTCGGATAATACCTTCAAGCCGTGGGCACATGTCGGCATCGACCCCACCACACGCTATCGCCTCGCTCTTACGTACGATCAGATTCGCGCCCTTGTGCCGGGCTTCGCAACGACACTCCACGCCGACAAACGAAAACCGCTCGTACCGTACCTCTCGTTTCGCGAAGGGGCGAGAATGGAATACGCGTATCTCGCCCGGCTGCACTACCGCTCTCACCTCGCCGGACTCCTTGTTCTGCTCGATGCCGGGATCGCCGGAATGGAGGAGGGAAACCGCGAGATGCTCTTTACCGCCATATCGGAGCCGATCGGCCGTGTGCTCGTGCGCTCGCGCGAATGGATACTCGATCGCATGTATTCTCCGCTTCGGCTCGATCCGGTCGATTTTCAGCGATCGGTTCGCTATATCGCTGAAGAGCTCGATCCGTCCGAACGAACTCTGGTCCTGATTCGGGCCGAGGCCGCATCGACGACTCAAACGATTCTCGAACGGACACGGCTTTACGATCCTCAGCGAGCCGCGTTGGATGTGCGCACGGTGATAGCATCATTACTCGGAGGAGCCGGCGATGTCTGCATCACCGAACGAGGGGAAGTCTATTGCGCCGCACGCATGCCGTACGGCGAAACCGGCGAGCTGATAGTTGAAGCGCTCAATCAACGCGTAGGCGAAATGTTTCCCGAGCTGCGGTGCGACGAACGAGTTCCGTGCACGACGCTCTGCTACCCGTCCGCTTATTCGTCGATCGATGAGGTTTTCCGGGAGCTGTTCGGTACATCGTGAGCGAAGATTTCGTCGAGCTTTTCAGAAGTCGTGACGGCGCTTTGGTCGCCCGGGTGGACGGGCGAAGCATCTACTCCCGCTATAATCCGACTCATGAAGCCGAGCGTTTCCTTCGAGCAAAGCTTACCGGTCGTCGTCCCGACTCCGATGCTCCGCTGCTCATCGTGAGTGACGGCCTCGGGCACCTCGAACGCGGTGCTCGCGCATGCTTTCCCGCGCGTCGCATTCTCTCGATCCACTTGCACGGCGGGCTCTCCCGTTGTGGCGCTGCGGACGCAGACGCGGTGTGCATACCCGAGAACGGGTGCGACCCCGCCCAGTTTATCACCGAACACGTCAGACCCGAAGAAATCGACGCCCTCGATGTAGTCGAATGGCCGCCGGCGACCCGCGCGTTCGCCCAATCGTATCGTGTCGTCGCAGAACGTATAGCCGGATCTCTCCGTCGACTGGTCGCCGACGCCGCCACCGTCTCACGATGGGGTCGCCTCTGGATTCGAAACATTCTCCGAAATGCCGATCGTCTTCTCTTCCGCTCAACACTGCCATCCTTCGACGACCGTACGGTCCTCGTTGTCTGCCCGGGGCCGTCCGTGGCTGCACTGATTCCGTATCTACGCACTCTTCCCCATCTTCCGGTCGTAGTCGCGGTCGCTTCCGCGGAGATCGCGCTTCGGGCGTGGAATATCCATGCCGATCTCGTTGTGCACAGCGACGCAGGTTTCTACAGCACATATCACTTCTTCGGCGGTTTCGAAGCTGAGCTTTGTATGCCGCTGACCGCGGCGCCACCGCCCCATGCGAAAACGCCCGGTTCACCTCGGCGGTTTCGCATCTTCAGCGGCAACAGTCACGCAGAGGCGGTCGCATTCCGGGAAATCGGTACGGTTCCCGTTATACCGGAAGCGGGAAGCGTAAGCACAACAGCCGTGCGCCTCGCATGCGTTGTCTCCGGCGGGCCGTGCTATGTAGCCGGACTCGACCTCGCCGGTGACGATCTGCTCGTTCACACGCGGCCTCATGCCTTTGACGGCTATCTCGCCTCACGATCCTCGCGCATGAAACCGGAACACCACCTTCGATTCGAGCGCACAGCCGATATGACTCGAGGGCCGGGACGCGAACGACATGCAGGCAATATGGAGGCGTACGCGGGTTGGTTCCGCGCCAATCGAGCACGCTTCGAACGGGTCGGCCGTCTAGCTCCGACGTCGATCGATACCGGGATGCGTGCAGCCACGGTGGACGAGCTGATCGGGGCAGTGTCTCGCGAGAAGGCCCGCGCGGCGACACACGACTACGATCCGGACAGCGCAACCCCTTCGGCAGGAGATTCCGGTGCTGGTGGGACTCCGGCTGCCGGCGTGCGCCTCGGATCGGCGCAGATCGTCGAGCGATGGCGAAGAGAATTGATGGTCGGCGGACGTGTGACCGAGCTCGCCCGTGAGCTCGCGCGTTGGATCGGGTGCGAAGCGAATCCGAGTAGCGTCGACGAACAGCTGCAGGCGATTCGAAGGACGGATACAGATGTCCGACCGTGAGCACGCACTACTACGCCGGAACTGTGACACGCTCGCGGCCGCCGGAGCTCCGGAGCTTGCACTCGCCGTTCGCCGGGCGACTCCGGCACCGGAGGTACGAGTCGGCACCGCTCGTGACGGGTCTCCGGTGCCGGTGGTCAGCGGTGGAGATCGGGAGATATGGCTGCACTCGCGCTACTCACCTGAACGTGAAGCAGAGCGAGCGTGCGACGCGGTCGCCGGGGGCGAGACGGTGGTGGCCCTCTCCTTGGCGGGCGGCTATCATCTTCACGCACTGATCGACCGGCGGCATTGCATGCCGATTATCGTTCTGCCGGAGGCGCCTGAGACGCTGGCAGTCACACTTCGTCAAATCGATCTGAGTAGACTCGCCGGCGCATCGGGCGTACGCGTAATCGACGGGAGTGCTGCTGACAGGGTGCTGCCCGCCATCGCCTCCGGCTTTGTCCCCCTCTTCTGCACCGGCTTGTCGCTACTCGCGCCGGCCGGCGTATCACGCGCCTTCCCCCGGCTACACGCGACCGCGACAGCAACGATTTCGCGGGCCCGAGAGATAATCGCCGATGATGTGACCGCACAGAGACGGTTCGGTTTACTCTGGATGCGGAACATCGTCCTGAATCTCCCGGTCGCATGTGCGACACCACCTCCACCACGGTTCAGCCCGAAGGTGATCGTTGCGGGCGCGGGCCCGGGGCTCGAGCGGTGGCTCGCGCAGCGCGACCACGACGGCAATCAAGGTGCAGACATCATCGCAACCGATACCGCCTGGCCTGCGCTCCGTCGTAGCGGATACGAGGTTCGGTTCGCGGTGTCGGTCGATCCGTCTCCGTACACATATCAGCATCTGCTGTGTGGCGGCTGTTCCGGGACGTGGTTACTGGACGTCGGCGCCGCTCCCGTTCTCTGGAGATCGGCTTCCGCCGTCCGAGCGGTCCGCAACCGGCATCCGCTCGTCTCGCTTTTCGAGTCGGAACTCGCTCACCTCACTACGGTCATCCGCGGCGGGGACGTTACCGAGGTCGCCGTGGAAATAGCAGCTTCCAACGGAGCGACCGGGATCGTGCTCCAAGGAACCGACTACGGATACCCCGCCGCACAGACATACGCCCGTGGTACCTACGTCTCCACACTGTTCGAGTCTTCGGCGACCAGACTGAATCCGATAGAATCGCTCCATCTGCGCCTCGCGTTTCGTTCGAACCAGGCACATCGCGACGAATCCGGAGTCATTCGAACTCCCGGTCTGTCGCGCTCATACGACCGAATGCGATCCATTGCCTCGAGACTCGCCCCGGAGGTGAGCGTCATCTTTCCCGAACAGCCGGAAAACCGGGACGAGCCGTCAACGTACGACGGCAGTACGGCGTATGAAGAAGAGCGGGTCGAGCGAGAGGGCCGCGAAAGCTCGAAGCATCGCTGCCTCGAGAGGATAGCAGAAGTTCGCAGACAGATGCTCGACCTGCGCGTCCCCGATCCGCCGCCAACCGCCGAGGAGTACTGGGCATCCTTGAACCGTTCGGACAACGAGCTTGTCGCCGCGCTGGTTCCCGCGGCCCTCGCGACGAAGGCGCCCTCATGGCATATCGCCCTGCAACAAGCAAGAACCCGGTTCGTCGAGGTTGCCTCAATCGTTCTGCAACGTGGCAAATCGTGGTAGTTATCGCATATACTGGTATGTGATGGGAAAAACCGCACGCATTACGCTCGTACTGGTAAGCATCGTGGTTTTCATCGGCATACCGCTGTTGATCGCCCTACGCATCTGGGACGCCGCCGATTCCGGGTCGGCGACTGCCGAGCGTCATTTCGCCCGAATTGTCACTCTGACCCGCGAGCACTCGGATGCGCTCGACAGGGACGCCCCGGAAGAGTTCGCTTCCGCGATTGGTCCGGAAGCAAGGCAGGATGAACGACTTCTTACACTCGTTGTGGCCGAAGGACCGGATCGGATCGAATACGCATGGTCGCGCTTTCGGCACAGGCTCCCCCACGACCTCGGAACGCTCGAGGCAGGTTTTCGCCTCGAGACGGCCCTCCCTTGGGAGCGTTCGTTCGATCAAACCGTCGATAGCCCCGACGGAAACCGTATCACGATCTCTGCGTTATATGCGGTGTTGAGCCGAAATGCTGTGTTCCAGTTTCTTCGCGACGGCTTGCTGGCCGTACTCGCGTCCGCACTGCTCGTCCTCGTCGTGCTTATTGCGTCGTTGAGGCCGGCTGCGTCGATCGAGTCGAACGATTCCTCGAGAGCCGACGACGCCCGGCGCAATGCCCCGTCTTCGGTCGCCGGTAAGAGGGAGCGGCAGTCTTCTGCTTCACCCGACATTGAATCCTGCCCAACCGCAAACCGTCACAACGAGAAAAGCGACGATCGCCCCGAAACGTCCGCCGCACAGCCGGAACGGCAGCCACCCCTCGTTTCTCCCGAGTCCGGCTTGAGCTATGCGACACACCTCGGCCGTCGCCTCGCGGGGGAACTTGAACGCGCCGCAGAGAATGACCTGAACCTCTCGCTGCTGGTTGTGCGGATCACAGATGAACAGAACACGCCGGTCAACGCGCGAATTCTCGGCACGCTCGTGCTCGAGCACTTTCCGTTCGAGGATCTCGTTTTCGAGTATGCCGAAGGGACCGCATGTGCGGTACTCCCCGGATATGAGCTCGACGCCGCTCTTCGAAAAGCCGAGCGAATGTGGACGCTGCTGCGCCGGCACGATCTCGGCAGCTTTCGTGGACGAGTGGGGGCATCGAGCCGAAACGGACGATTGGTTGAGGCTGAGCGCATGATCAGCGAGGCGGTCTCGGCTCTCGAGAAGACCGACTCGAAGTCGAATATCGTTGGCTTTCAACCCGATCCGGACCGATATCGGCGCTATATCGCCTCGAAACTCGAGACATAGCGGGAGCTCGCTGCCATCCCCGAACGCTCACCGGACAATCGCTCAAGAACCGCTTCGAAAAGCTCGGCGCGCAACGCGATCGTCGGTCGGGGAATGCCGGTAACGTACGCTTCGCCGTGCGAAATCTCGGTGGGATAAACACCCCTGCGCTGCCGCCCGACCGATGCCTCAACGGTGCGCCCGTCGTCGAGGTGTATCTCGATATGCCACGATGGATCGGAGACCACCTCGTCGATGAATCCCGCCCCCTCGAGTGAAAGGACGCGCCGAACGAGCTCCTCATTCGCAGCATAATCGGGCTCATCCTCCCCCGCTCGTTGGAAGCGAAGACGAGCGTCGGTGCTACGCATCAGCGTCACTTCCCTCGTGCCATCGACTTCCGTGAGCGTCATCCGCTCGATTTCGTCGATCGGCGTCGCATCCGCGAACACTCGCAACTCGGCCCAGTACACGGGTTTCTGATCGAGATAAAACGAAAGGCGATCGCGATTGCGATAGACGCGATCCTCATCGGCGACCCGGACATACACGTGGGGAGATTCGACCGACACGCCGACAAAGATCTCCCGCTGCCCGATAGATTGACCGGTAAGCGTGAGCCGGTAGTCATATCCCCGGGCGAACGGGGTCTCACCCGGTGAAACGCGCAACGACTCATGTCGGTCCGGATTCTCGGTAACAAGCGACGATCGGTCGAGCGCAAGCAGCACCTCGAGTAACGAGCCTACCCTCTCCCGCCTTGCCGGTATCGCCCGATCCTCAAGCGCTATGCGATAGCGTGCACTATCGGTACGCTCCAGCCCAAGCACTCTCTCCGCCGTTTCGATTCGTACCGAATCGATTTCACCGGTTCCCTCGAAGTCAACGAGAAAGCGCTCTGCGCGCGGTGCTTCCTCACCGTCTACTGAGTTTGCGAGGTGTCGAACCGCAAGTTGCACGACGAGCAGCAACACGAGAACGATCAGTCCGATCGAAAGCCGGCGCGTAACCGTACCCGGACTCATGCGCGTTCTCCCTGATCGATCTTGCGCCGCCGTCGGAGTCGAAGATAGCCCGCGAGGAGCAGCATAACCGGGAGAACCACCGCGTTCAGACTCTCGACGATCCGCGATATCAACAGGCGTGGGAATTCCGGCTCGATTCGATCGAGAGCTCCCGGATCCCGGCGTCTCGTATGCACCGTCGCCATCTGATCCTCGCCGAACAGCCACAGGATGCTTCGCTCGACGAACATGTAGTTCTGAAAGCTGCCGGTATAAAAAACGAGATTGCTCGCGAAATCGCTGTCACCGACGACGATCGCGCGCGAGCCTTCACCGGCAGCATTCTCGCTCCAGGCAGCGAGAGCGTAAGAGCCGACCGAAGCGTCTCGATCGCGGTAGAGGACCGACGGTTCATCGGGGTGAAAGCGCATCGGTTCGCCCTGCAACCATGCTCCCGGTGTGGTAACCAGCAGCGGTCCGCCCCGCCCGTTGTCGAAATCGTCGATAAGGAGTGGACTCGGCCAGAAGAAATCGATACCCGCGCTGAACCTCGTAACCGGATGGTCGGGCGAGGCGTTTCGACGGTCGGTACGAATCCAGGGAGGATAAGGAGTCCCACCGGGAGCGGTACCGTCGGAGATCGGGTTACTCCGCTCATCCATGACCGCATACGGCTCCACTCGAAACCCCACCGAATCGAGCAAACCGTCGAGCGCCTCGTTTTCGACCGGTTCGCCTTCGAGCGTGTTGAGATCGATCCGTATTCCGTCAACGGTAAGCAATGCGCGCCCCCCGCCGTCGAGATAGCGACGCAGCTCCTGCGACTGCGCTCCGGTCAGATCGCGGGCGCCGAGCAGTAGAACCGCGTCGATATCGTCCGGAATCTCCGGTTTCTCACCGGACAGCTCCACCAGCTGGAAACGGTCGGATAGCTCGTCGACCAGTTCCGCGTAGTCGACATCCAACTCCTCACCGTGGGTACCGAGCATGACGGCCACTCGCGGTCGCTCGGCTCGCAACACGTCATATATCGCGTTACTCAGCTGGTATTCGAGCTGACCGTGTCCAAAAAGAAAAGGAATCATTCGGGAGCGATCGAGATAGCTGACGGTCAACCCGGAGTAAACGCTACTCACACCGATCGAATCTCCGTTCTCGTGCTGGATTTGCTCCGCTCTGAGACCGGCTTCCTCGGCTTCCCGGGCGCCGTCGTCTGCGGCCGAGACGATCTTCACTCGAACGTTGGCTCCACCGGCGTCGGAATAGCGGCGCAGCAGCGCTTCCTTGCGCTGAGGCTCATCACTGAGCTCACGGAGTCGGTCCGAAACGTAGTACCGAATCTCCAGCGGATCATCGACATCGTCTAAGAGTGCATACGTCGCATCCGAGAGCGAAAAACGCTCTTCCGGCGTCAGATCCGCCGCAATACCCAGGAGCTCGGCGTTCGCGAGCACAACCGCACATACGGCGATGACAAGCAGGGTCACACCCCACTGCACCCGACGAGTACGGGACACCGGCGTACTCCCTCGTACCCTATCCATTGGTCCCGTACCTCCGTGCGTGGATGGCATGCGTCGCCGCGCGTAGAAATACCGCAACCATCGCAGCGAAAAAAACGATGTCCGCGACATCGAGAAGGCCCTGCGAAAGCCGGCCGTAGCGAGCATCCAGACTGATAAGCCGCGCAGCCTCCACCCACTGCGCGCCGAGTCCGAGCATGACAGGCAGGGAATCGACGAAGCTCAAACCGAAGAGGACAAGAGTCGTCAGCACGTAGGCGAGTAGCTGGCTCGCGCAGAGGGAGGAGACGAAAAGCCCGACCGAAGCCATCGTCAAACCGAGCAGGAGCAAGGCTACGTACTGCACGAGTACTAACGAAGGTGAAAGCTCACCGAGCAGCGATACACCGAGTGGCACCGGGACGGTCATCAACATGACGAATAAGAGATAGATACCGAGCGATGCGAACTTCGCGGCAACTACTCGCCCGGTCGAAATCGGTAATACACCGATCATCTCATCCATCCCGCTCGACCGTTCCTCGGCAAACACGCGCATTGTGAGTGCCGGAATGAGAAATGCGAGCAGTGCAGGCCACGTCGCAAAGTACGCATCCATGCTGGCGACATCGCGCGCAAGGAACGCATTTACCCAGAAAAACGCTCCCGCCGAAAGAGCGAGCATGAGCGCAGCCACGACCCATCCGATCGCACTGTTCGTCAACGCGAGCAGGTCTCGTCGAACGATTGCGTACGCTCCGGTCATTGTCGTTCGGCTCCCTTCGCCGATCCGTCGGACTCTCCGGCGGTCAACGTTCTGAACAGCGACTCCAGGCGTCGTCGTACCGGCACTATCTCGGAAAGACTCACCCCGTTGCTCACGGCCCAATCGAATACTACGCTCTGTTCGGCCTCCTCGCCCGGCTCGAATCTGACTCGGGTACCGCTCTCACTCCGTGCGATTACGACCGCGTTGCCGCTGAAGCTCCGAATGAGCTCCTCCAGGCGATCGGCCGAGGCACCGACGACCAACGCCTCGAATGCAGTACTACCGGTTCCCAGTAACTCAACGGCGCTTCCGTCGGCTACGAGCCTTCCGTTATCGAGAATGAGCACACGATCGGACACCGCCTCGATCTCCTGCATAATGTGGCTGCTGACCAATACGGTATGCCGATTGCCGAGAGATACGATCAGTTGTCGAAGCTCGTACATCTGATTTGGATCGAGCCCGGCACCCGGTTCATCGAGAATTATCAAACGCGGCTCGCCGACGATCGCCGCGGCCAGCGCAAGCCGTTGACGATACCCCTTGCTCAGATTCCGTACCAACCGATGAGACACGGCATGGGTTCCACTCCGCTCGAGCGCGCGCTCCACCGTATCTCGACGCCCGGCCGCTACGCCACGGCACGCGGCCACGAAATCCATGTACTCAGTAACGGTCATCTCACCGTACGCCGGCGCCTGCTCGGGCATGTAACCGACTTCCTTCCGCCCCGTGACCGGATCGGCGAGCATATCGGTGCCGCAGACGGTTACCTCTCCTTCGTCGGGTATCAGGTATCCACAGAGGACGCGGAGCAGAGTCGTCTTACCGGCGCCGTTCGGACCGAGAAGGCCGACTACTTCCTGATTTCCAAGTGTAATATCGATGCCGGAAAGCGCGCACAGCTCACCAAACCGTCGGGTAACGCCTACCAGGCTCGCGACACCGCTCGACATCCGGCGATCACTCGCCTCATTTCGCTCGCTCATCGTACTCTCCGCGTCGACCCTACTCCTTGTTCGGAATCGGTATGTGCATTCTGTCTTTGGAGAGAAAGCTGCCGGAAAACTCGGCCTTCGCTTCCTTGAGCAGGATTTTCAGATCGCGGTCGGTATATCTCGGGCTGTAATGGATCAGTCCCATTTTCTCCACGCCTCCGGCGCGTGCGGCAAGCGCTCCGGCGTCTTTTGCAGTCATGTGCTTTTTCGACTCGGCACTCTCGCGCAGGCTTTCATCGAACATACCCTCGCAAATCAGCAGATCGGAGTCGCGCACTTCGTCCTCCAGCCCGGGTGCCACAACGCTGTCAGTAAGAAAGGTAACTTTACGACCCGGGCGTGGTCTACCAAGCACCTGGTGCGGCTCGACGATCGTGCCGTCGCTCAGCGTTACCGATTCACCACGCTGTAACCGCGCCCATAGCGGCCCGCGCGGCACTCCCGCCGAGACGGCACGATCGGGATGAAATACTCCGCTGCGCGCGTCCTCTATCAGCGAATAACCGACGCAGGTTCGGGTATGGCGCGCCGGGAAGGATCGGATGTGAAACCCATCTCCCTCGTAAAGGACCGCAGGTTTCGACGGGTCATCGATCTCCTTTGCTATGATCTCATAGTTGATGTACATCTCCAGGATACGTCGATTCGTTTCGACATACTCGGTCACCCGCGGCGGTCCGTAGATGTACAGCGGTTCGTCACGGTCCACCTGTGCGCTCAGCATGAGCATGCCGGGCAACCCCGTTACGTGATCGGCATGGCTATGCGAGACAAAGATCGCCGAGATCTTCTTCCACCGCAGGTTCAAACGGCGCAGCGAAATCTGGGAGCCTTCTCCGCAATCGAAGAGAAAGAGCTCTCCCTCGCGCCGAAGTAGCATCGACGTGAGATGACGGTTCGGGAGCGGCATCATGCCGCCGCACCCGAGAATAAACGCTTCCATGTTCATGTTCAGGCATCCGGCGCAGCTACCGTGTCAGGCGCAACGTCTGCCTCGTAATCGACGTCCGGCAGGTCAAAACCGTGAATTGCGAGAAAATCGTGCCGGTAGCCGGCCAGATCGGTGATCTCCTCGAGATTCTCCTCGGAAACCTCGTTCCACAGGCGCTGCACCTCCGCCTGCACATCATCCCTGAACTCCCAGTCGTCCATCCGGATCCGACCGTGCTCGTCGGTCGGCACCGTGCCGTCACCGCGATAAAGCCTCTCGGCGAAAAGCCGGTAGATTTGCTGCGTACAGTCTTCGTGAATCTCCTTCTCCTTCATGACGCGAAAAAGCACAGTGAGATAGAGCGCCACGACCGGAATAACCGCACTCGAGCGGGTAACCACCGCCTTGTTTACCGAAACGAATGCCTGCCCGTCGAGCGTCCCGAGCGTCTGCGTGATCTCGGAAGCAGTTGCCTCCAGATGGTCCTTCGCGCGCCCGATCGTTCCGTTGCGATAGATCGGAAATGTGAGGTCGGGGCCGATGTAGCTGTAAGCAACCGTCCGCACGCCGCGATCGAGTACATTCGCCTCCCGCAGCGCATCGATCCATAACGCCCAGTCTTCGCCGCCCATGACCTTGACCGTTCCTTCGATCTCCTCCTCGGTGGCCGGAGAAACGCTTGCCTGGCTCAGCTCACCTTTGATCGGATCGAGATTACGCTCGGTATACTCTCGACCGATCGGCTTGAGCGCCGAGCGATAGGTAACCCCGCTGTCGGGATCGGTGCGTACCGGAGATACGAGGCTGTAGACGACGAGATCGACCGTTCCGAACGTTCTCCGAATCTCCTCTATCGTCTGCTGCTTCACTTCGTGGCTGAACGCGTCGCCCATGATCGTGATCGCAGGCAGACCCGCTTCGCTCAGTCGGCGATCGAGATGCACCGACGTATACCAACCGACGGTACCAGTTCGCTTTTCCGACGGTTCGCGTTCAAACGCCACGTTAATGCTCCCCGCGCCGGCAGTGAATCCCGAGACTACCCGGCTCGACAGCCCGTAGCCGGACGATCCGCCGATCACCAGAACCCGTTTCGGTCCATCAATTGCCTTCTGCGCGCGCACATACTCGATCTGTTCGTCCACCCACTTCGCCGCACCGACGGGATGGGCGTTCATGCACAGATTGTTCCGTATCATCGGTTTTATGACCATGCGCGCATCGTAGCCGCAGCGACCGCATCGGCGCAAGACAGCGTCATGGCCAGCCCCGTGCCGTTGACTTCCCCCGCAGCGGTCCGTATCGTAACCGCATATGCAGATCGCCATGCGAACATGGGCATCAATGGACACAGACGAGCGATATCGCATTCTCGAGCGGTCGGAAGAAGACATCGAGATGCTTATCCCGGAAACACGCGTACTGATAGAGCGGGTTCGAGTCGAAGGTGATGAAGCGCTCGCGGAAACCGCGCGCACCTTCGATGGTGCGGCCGTGAACGCGGACTTTCTCGCGGTAACCACCGAGGAGATCGAAGCGGCACACGAGAAGCTCGATCCGGAACTTCGCGAGTCGCTCGCGTATGTGATCGAAAACGTTCGCCGCTATCACCGGGGGCAGTGCTCGACCGACGTGAGGATGGTCGAAATCCGACCCGGCCTCCTTGCCGGCGATCGCACTACACCGGTCGACTCGGTCGGTCTCTACGTTCCTCGAGGACGCGGCAGTTTCCCGAGTATGCTCTATATGCTCGCGGTACCGGCGACAATTGCCGCAGTTCCGCGAATCGCGATTGCCACCCCCGCTCTGGAAGACGGATCGGTCGACCCCGCTTGCCTTGTCGCAGCCGATCTCTGCGGGGTCGCCGAAATCTATCGCGCCGGAGGGCCGGCGGCGATCGCCGCGTTCGCCTACGGGACCGAAACGATCGCCGCTGTCGACAAGATTGTCGGGCCCGGTAGCGCGCGGGTGACCGCCGCAAAGCGCCTCGTCGCCGGCGTAGTCGACACCGGACCACCCGCCGGTCCAACCGAAAGCATGATCGTCGCCGACGCCACCGCCGATCCGTGGAAGGTCGCCCTCGATCTGTGCATCGAGGCCGAACACGGTGCCGATTCCCAGGCGCTGCTGATAACGCCGAGCGGGCCGATCGGCGAGGCGGTAGCGGAAATCGTGCCGGAAATCGCCGCCGCGCTCCCCGAGCCGCGCCGCGGTTTCGTGGAAGCGGTGCTCGGTAACTACGGCGGCATCATCATCAGCGAGAATATCGAAGAGGCGTGCGAGATCGCCAACCGGTTCGCCTCGGAGCACCTGCAGATACAGGCAGCCGACCCGTGGGCTATTGCGGCGAAGATCCGCCACGCCGGCGAAATCCTTAT
Source organism: Spirochaetales bacterium (assembly GCA_007135605.1). Lineage (GTDB taxonomy): Bacteria > Spirochaetota > Spirochaetia > DSM-27196 > SKKC01 > SLAN01. The sequence goes on from SLIN01000238.1 coordinate 22,124, forward strand.
CGGGGAGAATACGCCGTTCAGCATGGCCAACTATGCGGCCGGTGCCAATGCGGTGCTCCCGACCGGTGGGTGGGCGAAGAGCTACGGCAGCGTATCGGTGCACGATTTCGTTAAGCGGACATCGCTCATCCACGCTTCGCCCGAGGGCTACTCCCGGCTTTCAACGCACACCGCTCGCCTTGCCGAGTATGAGGGCTTTGCCGCCCACGCAGCCGCGATCCGAATGCGCGACCGGTCCATGTAGTTTCGGGAGATAGTGATGCCCCCAGCCCCCGCTTCGGCCGATGAGGCGTTCGCCTATATCGAACAATTCGTGAATCTCGAGCGGGGTAGCTACAAACCGCGAGAGTACCGCCTCGAGCGCATGACGCGGCTCCTCTCCGGGTTCGGTGACCCGCAGGACGGAATGTCGACGGTCCATATCGCCGGATCCAAAGGAAAGGGGTCGACCGCATCGTTCGTGGAAGCCGGTTTGCGCTCGCTCGGACTGAAGACAGGATTGTATGCATCGCCGCATATCAGCGACTATCGCGAACGCTTTCGCATCGACGGTCGTTTCGCCGCCGATAGCGACATCGTCGCGGAAACCGCACGTATATACGAGCACGTCGAATCGCTGCGCTCGCGTCCGGATGCGGCCGAGCGACTCCCTACGACCTTCGAGCTACTCACTTTGCTCGCCTTTCTACTCTTCCGTCGGGCAAGATGCGACTGGATCGTACTGGAAACCGGCCTCGGCGGCCGGCTCGACGCCACGAACCTCTGTCGCCCCGATCTTTGCCTTATTACGCCGATTGAGCTCGAACATACCGAATATCTCGGTACCGACCTGACCTCGATTGCTCGAGAGAAAGCCGGAATCTTCAAGGAGGGAATCCCGGTGTTGCTTTCCCGACAATCTGCGGAGGCCGAACGCGAGTTGCTTCGCGTAGCCGCTACCCGACACTGCCAGGTGAGACGTTTCGACGACGAGGTACACATTTCCGACATCCGGGTCGAATCCGGCGGGACTCGAGCGATGGTGACGCTCACAGGGTCGGCAAATCGCCGCGCCATAAAAAAGCGCACCGAATCGATGTACGGAGATGCCACGGCGGGGAGCACCGGCTCGGCGGGGACGCAGCATGCTCCGCCGCCCGGCGCGACGAGCGCCACAGGCAACGATCCGTTCACGCCCGCGACGAGCCGGGTCGAAATGAGACTCAATCTCACCGGTTCCGCACAGGCGGAAAACGCCGCCCTCGCTCTTGTTGCCGTGCTGGCGCTTCGCCCGGATGCGGACCTCGAACGTGTGCTCGCCGGGTTGCGTGAAGCACGTCTGCCCGGTCGCGCGGAGTTCGTTTACGGCCGACCTCCGTTGCTCCTCGACGGAGCGCACACCGCCGGTTCGGTTCGGCGCCTTATGCAAACCGCTCGAAGCGTGCTGCCTCCCTATCCGGTGATCCTCTTCGGAGCGGTGCGCGGCAAGGATATAGGTGGAATGATTGCCGAGCTCTCGGGCCATTGCCGGTCGGTCGTCGTATCGCGCGCCGGTACGTTCAAACCGTCCGATCCGGATACGATTGCACGTACGTTCTCCGAACACGGATTCGAGGTTGATCTTGCGACGGAACCGGACGAAGCGATTGCGCTCGCGCGGGCGCGAGCCGGTTCCGAGGGCGGTATCGTCGTAACGGGTAGTTTCTATCTCGTCTCTGCAGTTCGGGCTGTGCTGAACGCGGAGGGTGCGCTTTGAGTCTGAATTGGCGAGAAATCGACCAGATACTCGAAGAGCTCGATCTTCCCGGGGCCCACATCCAGCAGGTTATACAACCCGATTTCCGGAGCCTTGTGCTCGAGCTCTACCGGCCGGCGGGCAGACTCACGACGCTTATATCGCTCGAACAGGGAGCAACCCGCATACACCGTACCGAACGTCGGTTCAAGAAGAACAGAACCCCGCAACGGTTCGAGACCGCACTCCGGGCACGGATTCGAGGTGGGCGTATCGTCGAGGTCGAGCATGTCGAGCACGAAAGGATTATCCGGATTGACATACGCCGGACGGATGCGCTGCACCGCCTGTGGATACGGTTATGGGGCGGCGCAGCAAACGTAATCCTCGCCGACGAGCACGACTCGATTGTGGATGCGTTCTATCGGCGGCCGAAACGGGGTGAAGTATCCGGTGGGCGATTCGATATCGAGAATGAGCTCGCCGGCCGTCGCGGCGGGAACGCAAGACGTTTCGTCGTCCGTGACTACACCGAATACGGATCGCTCAATGCCGCCATCGACGCCGAATACACCCGAAAAGAGAAAGAACGCAGGCTCGAACAGCTTCGAAGCGAAGCGACGAAGTCGTTGCGCGATGCCGACCGCCGCCTCACCGCCCGGATCTCCGGCCTTCGAGCAAAAGCCGAGGCTGCTGCGGACTCCGAAAGCGATCGCAAGTATGGCGACCTCATCCTCGCAAATCTACATCACGTATCGCGGGGAAGCGACCGCCTCATCGCCGAGGACTGGAGCTCCGATGCCGATACGATAGAAATCCCGCTCGATCCGCGTCGCTCTCCGCAGGAGAACGCCGAACAGTACTATCAGCGGGCAAAAAAACGTGCGCGAGAGAGTAGTTCGATCGCGGAACAACTCTCTGTGGCCGAGAAGCGTCGCGACCGAATCCGCGAGCAACTGGCCGAGCTCCCTTCAATCGAATCCGAACGTGAACTGCACGAATTGCTGCGAGAGCTCCGGGGCGACCGGAACGAAAGCCGAACCGGAGAGAAAGGTGGCGGAGACGACGTGCCCGGGCTGCGATTCCGACGACACGGTTTTACCATCCACGTCGGTCGGAATGCACGCGAGAACGATCTCTTGCTTCGCCACGTTGTACGCGGCAACGACACGTGGATACATACCCGTGACTACGCGGGCGGGTATGTTTTTGTACGTTCGATACCCGGAAAGTCGGTTCCGCTCGATGTTCTGCTCGATGCAGCGCAGCTCGCAATCCGGTACAGCAAGGCACCGCAAGCTTCCTCGGCTGTGGATCTATACTATACACAGGTGAAGTATCTGCGTCGGGCCAGGGACGGACCGACAGGCCTTGTGTTGCCAACGCGCGAAAAGAACCTGTCGGTCCAGCCCGACGAGGCACGTTTGCGAGCTCTCTTCGACGGCCGTTGATTGAGATCGGGCCGTTGATCGGTCGCCGGAAATCACCATACTTAAGGATATGGAGCCGCGCCGCCCGCAACTGATTCGCGAGGCTGTGCTCGACGGTATCTTCTATCCGCAGTCAGCC
>SLIN01000286.1 GCA_007135605.1 Spirochaetales bacterium
ACGCATACGACTATCGAGCGTTTCCAGCTCGGATATTCGCCCGACGATCCGTACTGGCTATATCGCTTCCTGAAGAAGAAAAAGTATGATGATGCGTTTCTCGCCGACTCCGGTCTCTTCACTAAACGAGACCCGCACCGCGCTCTGTTCGCAGGGCGTCTGCTTTTTCCGATCTTCTCCCGGTCGGGAGAAGTAATTGCATTCGGAGCGAGGCTGCTGCACGGAACTGGTCCAAAATATCTCAATAGCCCGAATACTCCTATTTTCAACAAAAGCCGCAATCTTTACGGACTCCATCAGGCGCTGAGTACCATACGAAAGACGGAGGAATTCATGGTGGTGGAGGGGTACACCGACGTCCTGGCGCTCCACCAGGCCGGCGTCACATCGGCTGTGGCACCGCTCGGAACCGCACTAACAACCGAGCAGATCGCGATGCTCTCGCGCTATGCCAAACGGGCGTATCTGGTCTTCGATAGCGACCGGGCGGGGCTCGACGCGACGAGAAAGGCCGCCGCCCTTTGTGAGGCGCACGAGGTGCGCCCCATGGTTGTTCCGTTGCCGGAAGGAAGCGATCCGGCCGAGCTTTTGCTGTCCGATGGCGGCGTTGACCGGTTGAAAAACGTCGCTGAAAACGCTATAAGTACTCTGGAGTATTTTCTCAAAACGGCTCAAAGCCACAGTGAGAGCAGCGATCCCGAATCAGCCGAACTTGTATTGGAGGAGCTCTTTCCTTATATTGAGAGTATGAAGTCGGACGTCCGGCGAGAAGCGAGCTTGGCGTTTCTTGCGGACGAGCTCGGGCTGAATCGGCGCGCGGTCGAGAACGATTTTCTTGCACGTCGGAGATCGCCGAACCCACGCAGACGTGAACAGGAGACAAAGAAATCCCGGGGCAATCCCGCTCGTGTCGAGGAGCACAGTAGTACAGCCGAGATGTATCTCATGCTTGCTGTGGCGGTTCACAGGCAGTACTTCGCCCACGTACGCAAGCTGATCGGAGCTTCCGACCTGCGGGATCATTCGGCTCGTGAGCTATTTATAGCGCTGGAGGAGTCGTATCGAGCAGATGAATCAGATCTTGACGCTCTCCTGTCCCGCATCGAGGATCCCGACCTCGTCGCGCGGGTTGCGCACCAGGTTTCGAGTGACGAGCTGAACGAGAATGCACCGGTGCTTATCGAAGATACGGTGCGACGTGTTCGGCGCGAGAGTTTGCTGCGCAAGCGCAAACAACTCAACGCGCGTCTCACGCGAAGCGTTCACTCACGGGATACCGAGCGCGAGCTGCTCGAGGAGCTCATGGCGCTCGACGGAGAACTCCAGAAGTTGAAGGTGGTAGAGAATGACCGAAACTGAACTGCAAAACGACCCCGCGATAGCGAAGCTGATCGAATACGCGAAAACGAAAAAGACGATCAGCTACGAGGAAGTACACGACTTCCTCCCCGACAATATCGTCAACTCGGAGAAGATCGAGGATGTGATTGGAATCCTCGGCAAGCACAATGTGCGGCTCGAAGACGAAGAGGTCGATGTCAGCGAGGAAGATGTTGAGCAAGTCGTAAAGCAGGAGAAGAAACGTCAACGTCTCGTGTACGGCGACAAGGACTCGAGCGTCGACGACCCGATTCGCCTCTATCTGCGTGAGATTGGTAAGGAGAATCTGCTCACTGCCGAGCAAGAGGTCGAGCTGTCCAAAAAGATGGAGGACGGCGAAAACATCATAAAAGACGTCATCAAACGCTCCGGAGTCATAGTTCCCGAGTTCTACAGCCTCGCCCAGCGAGCGTTCTCCAAGCGCGATCCGCGAGATCTGAATCTCAGCAAAAAAGAGGTCTCCGAGTATCTCGCCGAACGCAGACGCCTCTATCATTTCTACCGTGAACCGCTTCGAGCGAACCTCGCGGAACTGAAAGCGTACATGGACGAGAAGCGAAAGGTCATAGAGCGCGGTGGCGACGTGCTTCAGGATCGCACACTCGCAAAGAAGCGCGACGCGCTTCGCAAGAGGCTCTCCGACGTGGAGATACACCAGGACGAGATTCTGTCGTTCAGCGACCGGTTCATTGGGGCTGCGACCAAGATCCGAAAGTACCAGAAAGAAGAAGAGCGGATAGAGAAACGCCTGAAGGTCGGAAGCATGCGCGAGCTGCGAAATCTCGGTCGTGGACTTGCTTCTTCGAGCCAGCGAACGAAGATAGAAAGTGAACTCGGGATGAGCGCCGATCAGATCAAGGACCGGATTCGACAGTTTCAGATCACTGATAAGAAGCTCAAGTCACTCGAGGTCGATTTCGAGAACTCGATCGAAGAGATTCTGAAAATGTCGAAGGAGATTACCCGCGGGAAGGCGATGATGCAAAACGCCAAGGATCGCCTCATAAAGGCGAACTTGCGCCTCGTTGTCAGTATCGCCAAGAAGTACACGAACCGCGGTTTGCATTTTTTCGACCTCGTGCAGGAGGGAAACATCGGCCTGATCAAGGCGGTTGAGAAGTTCGAGTATCGAAAAGGATACAAGTTCTCAACGTATGCCACATGGTGGATTCGGCAGGCGATTACCCGCTCGATTTCGGATCAGGCACGTACGATTCGCGTTCCTGTTCACATGATAGAGCAGATAAACAAGGTCGTGCGCGAGAGCCGCCAGCTCATGCAGGTGCTCGGCCGGGAGCCGAACGACGAGGAGGTTGCCGACCGACTCGGCTGGAGTGTGGCCCGTGTTAAATCGGTCAAGAATGTTGCACGTGAGCCGATTTCGCTTGAGACACCGATCGGTGAAGAGGAAGACAGCCTACTCGGCGATTTCATCGAAGATAAGGATGTCGAGAACCCGGCGCACCAGACCGCCTTTACGCTTCTTCAGGAGCAACTCAGGACGGTGCTTTCGACGTTGCCGGCGCGTGAACAGGAAGTCCTCAAGATGCGTTTCGGTCTGGAGGATGGATATTCGCTGACCCTGGAGGAGGTTGGACTCTATTTCAACGTCACGAGAGAACGAATTCGACAGATCGAGGCAAAGGCGCTTCGCAGGCTCCGCCACCCGAAGCGCAGTCGCCGACTCAAAGACTATCTGGATCAGTAGACTCAATCCGTCACGGTCAGGTCGCAGAGCCGACCGTGACGCTTTCGAGCTGACACCCCAACACGTAATGTAAGGAGTTGCCGCCGTGCAGGAGGTAATCGAAAAACTCAAGACGCTCCAGGATATTCTCTCCGAGCGCTATACGATGGAACGCGAGCTGCGCGACATACCGCGTAGTCTTTCAACAAAAACCGAGCTGCTCAATCGACTGAAGAAGCAGTACATCGAGAAGAATGAGCAGTTCGAAGCGGCAAAGCAGCGCATTCGGGACCTTCGTGCCCGCATGGAGGAAGCTGAACGCGAGCGCGAGCACTACGAGCAACAGATGTCGGAGATCAAGACCCAACGCGAGTACGAAGCGCTGGACAAGGAGATTCGCGAAGCGAGCGAGCGCGAGCAATATCATCGCAAGGAACTGCAGCGAGAGGAGCGCGAGCTGGAAGAGACCGAGCACGCGCTCGAGCGCGAAGAACAGCTGATCTCCGAGCAGGAAAACGAACTCGAAGAAGAGCAGAATCGTATACAAAGCGAAAGCGAGTCGAAGAAAAAGCAGATCGCCGAACTCGACAAGCAGCAGAAGAAAGTCACTCCCGGCATGGACGAGGATCTTCTCTTCAAATTCGACCGGATAATCCGGAGCAAGGAGGGAGAGGGAATCGTTCCGATTCGCAAAGGGGTGTGCACCGGGTGTAATATGATCCTGCCGAGACAATTCGTGAACGACGTCCGTCACGGCGCAGAGATCAAGTTCTGTCCGTATTGCTCGAAGATCGTTTTCTACGTGGAAGATGACCTCGAGGCCCCCGAAAGCGAAACCGAGGGGCTCATGGACGTCTTCGACGACGATACTGCCGGTGGGCTTGCCGACCTGATTGCTGAGGGCGAAGTAGAAGAGGAGTTAATCGACGACGACCCACCCATTGTCGTGGCTACCGACGACGATGAGCCGTTGGACGACTCCGGTAATGAGAGCGAGGAAGAAGTCAACGAACAGGAAGAGGATCTTAACGAAGAAGATGAAGAAGATGAGGAGGAGGACATAGAGTAGCACTTGGCCGATCTTCCTCGGAATGCGGGGCGGATTGATGAAAGACCGCCGCCGGTGAGATATTCTTCACCGGAGGAAAGTCCGGGCTCCAACGAGAGCATGGTACCGGGTAATTCCCGGGCACCGCCTCTGCGGCTGTGCTGCGAAGTGCGGTGACAGAAAGTGCCACAGAAACCAGACCGCCCCGTCCCACGAAGACGGGGTAAGGGTGAAAGGGTGAGGTAAGAGCTCACCTGCCGCCTGGCAACAGGCGGTGATGGTAAACCTTGCCGGGAGCAATACCAAGCAGCGGTGTCGGTTGCTCGCCGATCGTCGGACGACGTCTACGGAGGTCGCCGGCGAAGCACCGCGGGTAGGTAGCGACGCGAACGTCCGGGGCAACCCGGATGTCGAGATAGATGGCGGTCACCGGTCGGTAAGTCGTCCGGCCGGAACAGAACCCGGCTTACCGATCCGCCCCGCGTTCAGATTGACTCTGACGGTGAACATGCGTTTTAATGGCCAAGGTTAGCTGATGATCTACTCGAGCGAGCGCAACAGAACGGCCCGAAGCGACAACTCGTCGGGGCGGCGGCCGGGAAATGTCGTATTGGTGCTGATAGCTGTTGCCTGTACCGTGACGGCAGTCGGAGTAATTCTTGCTACTACCGGTCGATTCCCCTCGCTCGGAAACCGGACGGGCATAACACCGGACGACGTTGCTCAGCTTTGGGAAGATCAGCAGTACGCCGAAATAGCGGAAATAACCGGCCGTTTTCTGGCCGACGATCCGCTTCAGCCGGAGAGCCTCGTGTTTCACGGACTCGCGACGTACTACCAGCTCGCAGACAACCCGGACGGCCGAAACGATTCTGAAGCGTTATTTGCGTCGATAGCCAGTCTTCGTCGAGCTCGCGTCCTCTCGGAGGTACCTCATCGCCGCGAGCTCGAATACACGCTCGGTCTTGCCTATTTCGAGCTCGGAGAAGAGTACAACGACCTGGCCGTCGAGCACCTGGAAAACGCCCTCGAACTCGGGGCTGAAGGTGCGACAATCCACGAGTTCCTCGGCCTCGCATATCGAGATCTCGGAAAGCTGGAACGAAGCTCCGAGCATTTTCTCAAAGCAGCGCAGACGGCACCTCGCGACGTGCTATTTCTCACAATCGCGAACGTATACATTGAAAAAGGCCGTGCGGAGGCAGCGAAGGAGTACCTCGACCGGATCATCACCGGCTCCGATGAGCCGAGCCTGGTTCACGAGGCACGCCTCGCCCTCGGAAACATCTACCTTGAAGAAGAGCACTTTGAGGATGCATATCGGCAGTTTGACGTCGTTCTCGAGGAGAACCCGAACTCTGCCGATGCACACTACCATCTCGGTGAATACTACTATCGGCAGGAGGATTCCGTTCGTGCTCGAGCACACTGGAGAAATGCCGTTAATCTTGACAGTGGGCACCTCGAGGCCCTGCAGCGTCTAGGCAGCTAACGGAGGAATTGTAAGCATGGGTTTCGGGAACGCGTTCAGCCTTTCAAGCGATATCGGAATTGATCTTGGAACTTGTAACACGCTCGTGTATGTGCGTGGCAGAGGCATTTGTGCGAATGAGCCGAGTGTCGTTGCCGTCGAGCGTGGGACACGTAAGGTGGTAGCCGTCGGTGAGGAAGCTCGCCGCATGCTCTGGAAGACTCCGGGTGATATTATTGCTATTCGGCCGCTCCGGGACGGTGTGATCGCCGATCCGGAGACTACCGAGCGGATGATACGCTACTTCGTATCACGCGTGCTGAGTCGCCGCTGGTTCGTGAAGCCACGCATGGTAATCGGAGTTCCGAGCTGCATTACCGAGGTGGAGGAGCGAGCGGTTCAGGATGCTGCATACAAGGCGGGAGCCCGCGAAGTGAAAATTATCTCCGAGTCGCTGGCCGCGGCCATTGGGGCGGCGATTCCGATTTACGAGCCGGCGGGGCATATGGTCGCCGATATCGGTGGCGGTACGAGCGAAATCTCCGTCATTTCGCTCGGCGGTATGGTCGTGACGAACGCGATTCGCCTCGGTGGTGATGAGTTTGACGAAGCAATCATGAAACACGTGCGAACCGTTCATAATCTCATCGTCGGTGAGCGGACCGCCGAGGACCTCAAAAAGATGATCGGTAATGCCACGCCCGACAAGAAGATTGAGAAGATGGAAGTGAAAGGCACCGATGCAATCACCGGTCTTCCGCGCCGTCTCGAAATCGATTCGGTTGAGGTGCGTGAGGCGCTCCAGGAACCGATTAACACGATAGTCGAGGAGATTAAGCGTACACTCGGACAGACACCCCCCGAGCTCGCCGCGGACATCGTTGAACGCGGTATCGTGATGACCGGCGGCGGCAGTTTGTTGAAGGGGCTCGACACTCTGATCAGTAATGAGACCGGTGTACCGGCCTTCAAGGCGGAGGATCCGTTGAACTGTGTCGCGCTCGGCGCCGGCATGTATTTCGATCATATGAAGAGCAAGAACAACGCTCGAAACATCTACAACACAATGAACGCATGATCGTGACCTTCGAATGGACCTGAAAGGCTACTTCCGACGCAATCAGACACTTGTTACGTTTGTTCTGCTGGTTACGTTTTCCGTGCTGTCACTGATGAGTGGAGGGTCCGCCGGGCTACGCGAGTCCGGTCTTTCTACGATCGGACTCATACAACGGTCCACCAGCGCCGTTGGCGCTTTTTTCGCCGGAGCATTCGAGTCGGTGCGAAACCGTAGAGATCTGCGAAGCGAAATAGGGCGCCTGCAGGAGCGAACTCGCGAACTGGAGCTGCAACAGGAGAATATCCGGGCCCTTCAGATCGAGGCCGAGCAACTCCGCGCAACACTCGGATACGCAGAAACACTCGAAATTAAGCATGTTTCCGCCCGGGTTATCGGCCGGGATCCGGAGAATATCTTTCCCACTCTTATGATCAACCGCGGGCGAAGGAACGGCCTCGAACGGAATATGCCCGTAATTGCGGTGCAGGATGGTCGTCAGTCGCTGGTCGGTCGTCTCGTGGAGGTCGGACAATACAGTTCCAAGGTGCTGCCGATTTACGACGTTGATGCCTATGTGGCCGCCGTGCACCAGGAGTCCCGTTATCAGGGACTGATCTCGGGTGTCGGATCAACCCACGAGCCGGTCACGCTCCACCATATTCCTCGCGATGCCTACTCGGAAATCGAGAAGGGAGATGCGATTGTAACTTCCGGCATGCGGTCGATTTATCCGCCGGATATCGCCATTGGAACGGTGACATCGGTGGAGGCATCCGACATAGAGCTGAATCTGGACATTCGTGTCGATCCGGTAGTCGAGTTCGAGAGACTCGAGTTCGTGTATGTCGTTCTCCAGGAGGGACGGTAACCTATGCTTCCGTACCTGATCGGAGCATTGCTCGTTATTCTGCTTTCGATTCTTCAGACGAATCTCTTGTCACTCATCGCAATCGCCGGAGTTCGCCCCGATCTGGTGCTCATCTTCACCGTCTATCTCGCAAACCGCAACGGTGGAATGGTGGGCCAGAGCGCGGGCTTCATAGGAGGCCTGACGCAGGATATTTTCAGCGTCGCGCCCCTCGGCTTCTATACACTGACGAAGACCGTGGTGGGGCTGATCTACGGCTCCACACGCGATAATGTATACCTCGACGCGTTTCTGGCACCGTTCCTTCTCGTACTCACTGCTACATTGCTCAAGGGCGTGATGTTTCTGCTGATCGGAGCGTTATTCGGCGTTTCGGATCCGAGCGGTCCGGTACTGTCGACCCGCTTTCTTATCGAAACAGGCTATAATGCGCTTCTCGCACCTGTTGTTTTCGGAATACTGGGGCGTTTTCGTGGACTCGAGCTCGACTGGCGCGCGCGGTCCTTTTAGTTTAGTCAGGGAGAGTCAACACTATGTCGGGATGGAGCAGTAACGGCAGCGAGAT
>SLIN01000339.1 GCA_007135605.1 Spirochaetales bacterium
ACTGCCTGCGTTCCCACGGGGACCATCGCTCGTGGCCAACGATTGTCGAGCAGCTTGAAACCCACAGGGCACTCACCGTCGAGCTCGACGACGAGGCCGGCCGCCGCCACCATCTGCGCCTTGCAACAAAGCCCACCGAGGAGCAGAAGGAGATATACCGCATGCTCGGTCTTTCCGACAAACCGTTACCGAAGCGACGCTATGTGGTTGAGTCCGAGAGTAGTCACGAAAACTGAACTACGGCTCTTCTATTGTAACGATTTATGGCTTCAGCTGCGCAAGTTGGGTAGCATCCGAAGTTTGGGACTACGCTTGAACTATGTCCTTAATATGCAAAGATTTATCGGAGTTTCTCGGCGGATGTGGCGGTTGTTGACGGTGTCGATCGCGCCGACTACTCCCTGTCGTTGACCATAAGAAACGGCTGCTGCGTCGCCTCCACCACATCGCGCCAGAAACTGCTCTCCGGATCGATCGTATTTCGCACACCGACCGCGCACCGTATCGGCACATGCACGAAGTGATCGTTCACGAGGCTGATGAGTACCTTCGTCTTTCCGGCCATCGCCGCGTGCACCGCGTTGTTCCCGAGCCGCGAGCAGTAGACGCTGTCAGTCGGCACCGCAACCCCGCTGCGGATAATGTAACTCGGGTCAATGTACTTCAGGTTGATGTGTATCCCCTCGTCCCGGGAATACCTCGCGATGCGATCGCGCAGATAGAGCCCGATATCGCCGTAGAGCCGGTTTCCGGAGGCATCGGTGCCTTCGGCGCTCACAAGATCCTGCCCGGCCCCCTCCGCGACAACAATGACCGCATGATTGCTCCGCTCCAGCCGGTCGCGGAGATGGCGCAGCAGCCCGTTCGGCCCGTCCAGCTCGAACGGCACCTCCGGAATGAGCACGAAGTTCGCCTCGTGGCAGGCGAGCGCGGTGTGCGCTGCGATAAAACCGGAATCGCGCCCCATGAGCTTCACCAACCCCACTCCGTTTATCGCCGAGTGCGCCTCGGTGTGGGCGCTCGTCACCGCCCCGCTCGCAATCGATACGGCGGTCTCGAAGCCGAAACTCTTCTGGATGAAGCTCAGGTCGTTATCGATCGTCTTCGGAATGCCGACGATCGCGATCTGCAGCCCGCGCCGCTCGATCTCCCCGGCGATCGCGAGCGCCCCCTTCTGCGTCCCGTCGCCGCCGATACAGAAAAGCATGGTGATGCCCATCCGTTCGAGGCTGTCCACGATCTCGCCGGTGCGCTCACCGCCGCCACGGCTCGATCCGAGGCATGTACCGCCGATCTTGTGGATGTCGTCGACGGAGTCCGGGTCGAGGCGAATCACCTCGGCGGTAGACTCCGGCAGCAGCCCATGGTAGCCGAACGGAATTCCGGAGATGCTCCGCACCCCGTAGTGGTACCACAGGCACCGTGTCAGCGCCCTGATCACATCGTTCAACCCCGGACACAACCCGCCGCAGGTGACCACCCCGGCATGCACGCGCGCAGGGGTGAAAAAGAGCCTCTCCCTCGGCCCGGCCTTCTGCAAGAGCTCGCTCTCGTCAACGCAGTACTCGCGCTCGGAAGCGGACACATCGACGGTGTAGACCACCCGCGCTTCGTCATCGACGTAATTGGCGAGATTGTCGCCGAGAATATGGCTGAGGATGATGGGTGAGTCCACGGTGCATTCGCCGAGCACCGGCACCCTGAAATCGATTGCTTCGCTCATACTCGCTCCCGAAAGTCGCGCACGAGTACCGGCGGCTCAACCAGCCGCTATCCGCCCGCACCGGTGAACACCACCAGCGCGACGAACAGCCCCATGCCGATGAATCCGACCGCCGCGCTTGCACGCAGCCGCCAGAAGAAGGTCTGCCCGACGCTCTCCAGTATCCACATGAGCGCATATACCGCAAAGAGGGGAGCCGCCGGAATCTCGGGCCGGCCGAAGAGCGCGTTTACCGCAAGCGTCAAGAGAAACGCTCCCACGAACCACCCGGCGAAGTTGCGCAGCGGTATTCCGAGGTAGTGCCCGCCGTCGTGCCATTTCCAGAAGCCCCACCCGACCATCTGCGGGTCGAGAAATAGATCCCACGCGACGAACGCCGCGGCGGCCACCGCCGCGAACGCCACCGGCCCGCCGCCCGGCACGAGATAGCTCGCCACCGCCCACGCCGGAGGCATCATCATGATCCATGCGAGCGGGATCACCAACGGGACGCGGGCTATCTGCGGCTGCAATCGCCCGGTATACTCGTAGCGGCCGAAGAGCACCCCGGATCGGCTTCCGACAAACTCGAGCAGCCAACCGCCGGCCCCGACGACCAGCACGGCGCCGAGCGCGACCGGAAGCCCGACTCCGACCGCGGTAAGGGTCACCACGAGAATCGTCTGTGCGAGCACGCCGACACTCACTCCGGCGGGAACGCCCGCATCGCCGGCCGTCCAACGGACGACCGGAAGCGAGATCATCGCGATTACCCAGACCGCGAAGAGCACGATAAGCGCGGGGTCGAGCGCGAGTGTGTTCTGTACGATTTCGTTCACGTTTCATACCTCGTTCAGCGGGCTCGGCAACCCGGCAACCGACGGCGCCGGAGATCACGGCGCACACCCGGAGATCACCCGTCCGGCCGCGCGCAGGAAGAGCGGTATCGGCACCGTCGACATCAACCTGAGATTTCCCCACAACGACTCATCTTCGTCAAGGAAGCCGAAGACGCGCTGCACCGTATTCCTCGCAAAAAGCCGTGTGAATACCTCTTCGGCGCGATCGCCGTGGCGGTGGAGCACCTGAAGCATAATGGAGTCGAGAAGGCGGTATCGCCGCGACAATCCCGGCAGATCGAACGGATGCCCGACCCGAACCAGGCTCCCGACAATCGCATCGGAGTCGCGCTGTATTCGCGCGAAGGCATATCCGGTCGATGCTTTCGCCATGCCGCCCTTCGTTCCGATGCGGAGCACTCGCGGCGACGGCCGGCGCTCGAACGGATAGTCGGTCATCGGAATAACGCAGCTCTCCTCCTCGAGCACCTGCCACGTGTCGAGACCGACGATCTCTCGCAGGTATTCGTTGAGCGCCCGGTCGTACTCCGGCGGAGCGAGAAGATCGTCGCTGAAAATGGTGTACTCCACCAGCGCCTCCCGCGGATTCAGCGGCATCGTATACACAAAGCGCATAATACCGCGCTGGGGGGTACGAAAATCGAAAAGCGTCGCCCGGTCGACTTCGAAGGTGTCCCGCGCCGCGCGCACAACCCGGCCGAGAAAGTGCTGTTTTAGCGAGTGATGCTTCGTCGCGTCGACCCACCGCCCGGCGACAAAGCGCCCGTAATCCCAGGCGCCGTCGAAGAGGTAGTCGCAACTGACGGCGAGCGGCTCGGTGAGGTCGCGTTCGATCGATCCGGCGCCTTGTGTCGCCTCCGGCGTGGTGCCGCCGGGTCCGGCACCGGCGGCGCCTCCCGGGGACCCGGAGTGCTCGCCCGCGGCAGGGGGCTGCCCGCGGTGGCTGTCGTCGCCCGCCGGCGGCGAGAGTCGCACGGTGACGCGGCCGCCATCATCATCCATCTCTCCGATTTCCGCCCTGAGCAGCTCGACATTCGGAGCAGCGTCGAGCTCGGCGATTACCGAGCTGTAGAAGCGGTCGCTTCGGAGCATGTAGTAGCGGTACGGGGCGAGCGCGAGGTCGAGGTCGAGGCCGCCGCCGATGAAGCGCATCCGGTCCCACCGGCGCTGCGCGAGCTCGCCGAAGAGGCCCGGATCGGTCGCCCAGTAGCACCATGTTCGGTCGTTGCGGCTCTTCCGTTCGCGGTCGACGACGAGTATGCTGCTGTGTCGAAACTCGGTGCGGCGGGCAAGGCGCAGCGCCAGGCTCAGCCCCGCGGCCCCGCCGCCGGCGATTACATAGTTGTACTGCCGCACGGATGCGGACGAGCATACGCCGTCTCCTGCAATCTCGGCAAGCTCGAACATCACGGCGTGCCCCATACGGAGCACGCGGAGGCGACAGGGAATCGATACGTTCGGTGAGGTGTTGCCGGCGAGCGGGGCTCAAAGACGCCTTCGCCGTGTGCGGCGCTCTTCCCGGCATCGTAGCCCGGAGCGACCGAGGGGCGGCGGCTGTCGTTACGCCCGTCCGCTGCAGCTTTACACCGGCGGCCGGCCGCCGCCCTGCCGGGGCGGCTTCCACTCGAGTGCAGCCAGCCGTCTCCCCATCATCTCCGGAAATTCCCGAAAATAGCGCGCATTCAGCGGCGAGGGGTGCGGCAGCGGATGCAGGCGGACGAACTTGGCACCGAGCGGCACCTCGATCGAGGCGGTATACCGATCGTCGCGTTCCCAGAATTCGGATAGACGCGTGGCAACCTCGCGATCGTCGAGCCCGAACCAGAAAAAGGCGTTGTTCCCGAGCGTGATCAGGTCGCATCCGGTCCATCGCTTCTCGATCAGCTCGGCGATGACCGGCCGGAACGCCCGGCGAACGCGGATGCCCCACGCCTTGTTCCCGACCGGCTTGTACGGAACGGTGTTCGCCCAGAAGACATGTGTCCCGATCGAGCGCAGATGCCGGTCGCCGGCGGGCGGCTCGACGCCGCCGTGAGCGAGCAAAGCGCGCCGAACGAGCTGTCCGCCCGCCCCGATGAACGGCTCGCCCAGCTCGATTTCGGTAGCGCCGGGGTCGCGGCCGAATATTCCGAGCGGGACATCGAGGCGTCCGGAGCCGAGCAAGACCGGATCGCGCGGGTCACGCCCGGCGCGGCGGTAGACATCACCATCGACTTCAAGCCCGATTCGGTCGGCGACGCCGCGCAAACGCTCGGTGAGGTCGGGGATACGTTTCTCGGCGGCGGTAGACTCTGACGTGCTCCCTTCGGCGCCGGTCTTCACGGCGGCGGCTTCCGCGCCGGTCCCTCCGTCCTCGAACTGCATTTCACGCTGCATGGCAAGGCGAAGGTAGCACCGACGACGAGGTTCGGGAAGCGGCGGGGCTCCGCGCGGCGTCCCGGTCGCTGCACTGCACGGCCGTGCTTGCCCGCCGCCCCGGTCGCTGCACTGCACGGCCGTGCTTGCCCACCCTCGCTTGGCGCCGTCCCTCCGCCGGCCACGCGCTTGACACCGCTCCGTGCACCGAACACTCTGGCCCGTAAGGAAGACGAAGGGAGCGATACATGCGCGTACTGGTCATCGGAGGAGCGGGGTACATCGGGAGTCACGTCACGCTGGCGCTGCTCGACGCCGGCTGCGAGGTGACGGTCTTCGACAATTTCTCGACCGGTGTCGAGGCAAACCTCTTCGACGACGCCGGGCTCGTCCGGGGCGATATTCTCGATGCGGAGATGCTGAACGGGACGATGGCCGAAGGGTGGGATGCGGTCATTCACCTCGCCGCGCTGAAGGCCGCCGGTGAGAGCATGCTCCAGCCGGAACGCTACGCGGTCAACAACATCACCGGCACGATTACCGTGCTGAACGCGATGGCCCGCGCGAACGTCTCGACACTCGTCTTCTCCAGCTCGGCGGCGGTGTACGGCGAGCCGCACTACCTGCCGCTCGATGAGGAGCACCCGACCAGCCCGGAGAACTTCTACGGCTTCACGAAACTGGAGATCGAGCGGCTCATGGGGTGGTACGGGAAACTGCGTGGTATCCGCTTCGCGTCGCTGCGCTACTTCAATGCGGCCGGCTACGACCCGGACGGTCGCGTTCTCGGACTCGAACGTAATCCGGCGAATCTGCTGCCGGTGATACTCGAAGTCGTCGTCGGCCGGCGCGAGGAGCTTCGGATTTTCGGTGATGATTACCCGACCGACGACGGCACCTGTATCCGCGACTACGTGCACGTAACCGATCTCGCCGACGCGCACGTGAAGGCGATGGAGTACATTCGGCGCGAGGGCGAAAGCCTCATCGTGAACCTCGGAAGCGGTCGCGGCTACAGTGTCACCGAAATGGTGGAAACCGCCCGCAAAGTGACCGGACACGAGGTGCCGGCGGCGGTGACCGGCAGGCGGCCGGGCGACCCCGCGCGACTGGTCGCCTCTTCGGAGCTGGCGGCGAAGAAACTCGAGTGGCGAACCGAGCATTCATCGCCGGAAGAGCTCATTCGTACCACGTGGGAGGCGTACCGCCGAAACGGGGGCTGATCTGTCGTCGACGGGCGCGGGACGGCTCGCAGCGCCCGGCTCACTCACTCCACGAGGCGACGTACTCGACACCGTGCGGCAGATAGGCCGGCTTGTCGTACACCCACGCACCGCTCATTCCGATCTCCTCGGCGACCGCCTGGAAGTGCGCCATTGCAACGCCGGCATCGATCTTCTGCACGTCGACATCGCGGATAACCTTGTCCATACCCGGATTTCGCTTGAGGCAGAGGTGAAGCCGATCCGGCCCGCTATCGGTCGTATAGCGGTAAATCCGCCACGGCTGGTTGTTTGATGTCGACGGCGCGAGGCGCACCGCCTCGAGCATTTCCTCGATATCGGGAGCTTCCGCCGGGCTCAACGGCGTTGGAGGCGTGTTGGGGCGCTGGTCGTCATCCCAGAACTCGATCTCGAAGTAGAGCTCGCTCCACCGCTTTCGCTTTCGAGAGCCGACCGAAAAGCGGATCGCACTGTCGCTGGCCGTTCGCCGGGTGGCGCGATAGCCGATCGGTATTACGGCGGGGAGGACCGAATTGCTTTCCGGTGCGACTTCCCGCTCGATAGCTCCGCCCGCGAAGTTACCGACAAACCAGCACGATCCGATTCCGCTCCCTTCCAACTCGAGCAACAGTCGTTCGACTATCGCGCCGACATCTTCCATCGCGTGACGTTCGCGCGGCACCACCGGGACGAGCAGCGAAGGTGCGCCGTGCACCGATCCGTAGCTGCACCGTTCCTCCAGATCTGCGTTGAGCGTGGGACTGTTTTCTACCTCGACGACCCTGACGGTGGTACCGAGAGGACCGGCAAGCGGTTTCACGATCGAGGTGGTGAGGAGGCCACGATGCTTCGCGACGATCGGTTCACCATTGAACGCACGACAACTCAGCCGTGATGCGATTATTCGCCGTGCATTTTTCATCCCCACCCCTCTCACTGTGACTTCGGCCGTGAGTATACCGGTTTCTCCGAATAAACGCGACCGCTTTGGGGTCTGCCGGACACAAGGGCAGAGTTGAAGTCCGACAAACTCCTGCATACCCGCCTGCGTTCGCTGGCCTCCATACGCCGACCCGCGTTACATTTACATCAGACGGCAAACGTATGATCGAACAGCAAACCGAAAACCCCGGCTTGATTCTCGTTGGAACGACCGACCGACACACCTCCAGGCGATTGGCGCAGGAGCATCTCGCCGAGCTGGAACGCCTCGTGGCAACGCTCGGTTACCGGGTATTCGACCGGGTCATTTTCCGTTGCGACCAGGTGCGCGTGTCGACCTTCATCGGCTCCGGTCAGGTCGAGACCCTGACCCGTATGGTAGAGGAGACGGGCGCACAGGGGGTGACGTTCGACGATGAGCTTTCCCCCTCGCAGCAACGCAATCTCGAGTCGCGTACCGGCGCGGCAATCGCCGATCGGCACGAGATCATTCTCGATATTTTTTGCGACCATGCGACAACGCACGAGGCGCGTCTGCAGGTGGAGAAAGCGCGCCTGAAATACGCGCTACCGCGGTTGAAGCGCGCGTGGACCCACCTCTCGCGCCAGCGAGGCGGCGTACGCGGCTCGCGAGGAGGGGGCGAGACGCAGCTGGAGGTCGACCGGCGCCGGATCCAGGAGCGGATAGCGCGGATCGACCGGCAGTTGCGCTCGGTGGGCACCCATCGTCAGACGATTCGCAACCGTCGCGAGTCGGTTCCGGTTCCGACGGTGGCGCTGGTCGGCTATACGAACGCCGGGAAATCCTCCCTGCTCAACGCATTGACCGGTGCGCAGGCGAACGTACGCGACAGCCTCTTCGAGACGCTGGACCCGAAGACCACCCGGCTTACCCTCGATAACGGAATGGAGCTCCTGGTTACCGATACGGTCGGGTTTATCCGCAAGCTGCCGCACG
>SLIN01000346.1 GCA_007135605.1 Spirochaetales bacterium
TGGCGATGTACCTTACCGACGTGAGTGTGCCCGGCTTCGCGCAGTGGGCTCCGGCGCTGGTCGGTGGTATGTTCTGGAAGCGGGCGACGAGGCAGGGCGCGATCGCCGCGACGGCTGTCGGTGTTCTCTACCTCGTGCTGGGGCTCCTGATCACGGTTGACGGAAGCAGAGTTCTGCTTTTCGATCTGCATCCGGTAATTCCGACGATCGTCGTGAACGTGATTGTGTTCATCGTGGTCAGTCTGCTGACGCCGCGTTCGAGCGAAGCGATTATAAGCCAGTATTTCGATGAGCCCGACGAATATCTGAAGGCGGAGGCATAGATCGATATGGCACCATGGAGACTGATATACAACCCGAAAGGCGATGCGGCGGATGTAGTCTCCTACGGTGCGGCGCTCGCCGAGGGTCGTATCGTCGGGAAGTATCAGCTTTCGAACGAGGAGCTGAGCGATGCGGTCGTCATACAGTCGGTGAAGCGTAAATCGATTGTCGCCGGTGCGGATGTATCGGTCGACCGCAAGCGGGCTGCTCAGGAGAATATCGATGTCGCATTCGCTCCGCGTCAGGGCAGGCGTGGGGCGAAGCCGCTCGGCAGTGTGTTCCTGTCGGAGCTCATGTCGAACGCTTCGCCGCGATTCGATGCCGAAGAGCGCGACGTCGATGAGCCGGCGGCGCTTCTGTACACTTCAGGTACCACCGGCAAACCGAAAGGGGTCATGCTGACCCATCGAAACTTCATCAGCCAGTGTCGCGATATCTGTGCGCACATCTTTCCGTTGTACAGTTCCGACCGGGTAGTGCTCGTGCTTCCGCTCTACCATGTCTACGGGCTGGCGAACGGGCTTGTCGCCGGCATCTTTTTCGGATGCGGCTTGAGCATGATACCGCAGTACAGCCCGCAGACGCTCCTGGACAGCATCCGCGAGGCCCGGGCTACGTGTCTGATTGCCGTTCCGATTATGTACAATCATCTCGTCACGTTGTCCCGGCGAAAGAAGGCGGAGATCCCGCAGAGCCTGCGAGTCTCGGTGTCCGGCGGTGCTCCGCTTCCGGCCGAAACGCTCAAGGAGTTCGAGCGCGTGTTCGACACTCGCATTCTCGAAGGCTACGGCCTCACCGAGACGACGAGCGCGGTCAGTCTCAACGAATCCGGGGAGAAGTACAAGCCGGGCAGTATCGGACCGGCCGCCCCTGGCGTGGAAATGAAGGTGTTCGACGAAAGCGACCGCGAGGTGCCCGACGGAAACGAGGGTGAGATCGTGATTCGTGGTGACGTCGTCACGAGAGGGTATTGGAACCTGCCGGAGGAGACTGCCGCGACGATTATCGACGGGTGGTTGCACACCGGGGATCTCGGCTATCGCGACGAGGACGGTTACTTCTTCATCACCGACCGCAAGAAGGATCTCATCATCCGCGGCGGGTATAACATAAGCCCGCGCGAGGTTGAAGAGGTTCTCTACAGTCATCACGACATCGAAGAGGCGGCGGTGATCGGGGTGCCGGACAAACGCGGAGAGGAGATCGTCAAGGCGTTCGTCGTGCTCAAGGAGGGCGAACAGGCCGACGAAAAGTCGATTCTCGAGTTCTGCAACCAACACCTGACCGGATTCAAGGTCCCGCGCTCCGTCGAGTTCCGCGATTCGCTGCCGAAGAATGCGACCGGCAAAGTTCTGCACAAGGAGCTTCGCGGCGAGAGCAGCGACGAAGATCGCATGATTACAAGAGAGGGCTAACGTGGCATTCGGTCTGTTTGGAAAGAAGAAGAAGGTTCAAGGCGAGAACGGAAGCGGAGAGTTTCATTCCGACCAGCCGATGGCGCTGGGAGTAATGCTCGAGGAAACCGTTCGCAAGCACAAGAAGAAAGAAGCGCTCATATACGAGGGCAAAACGTACTCCTATCAGGACGTCGATCAGCAGGCGAACCGGGTTGCCAACGGTCTGAAAGCGCTCGGGATCCAGCCGGGCGACCGGGTGGCCATAATGCTGCCGAATATCCCGGAGTTCGCATTCTCATTTTTCGGGATTCAGAAGCTTGGCGCCGTCGCGGTGCCGTTCAACACGCTCTATAAGGGGCGAGAGATCATACACATCCTCAACGACTCCCAGGCGCGGGCGGTTATCACGCTGACCAACAGCGCGAACCTCTTTAACGAGATCAAGAGCGATTGCCCGAACTTCGAGCACTTGATTCTCACCGGCCAACGGACGCTCGTCTTTCTCGAGCCCGACGGGGCGGTGAACGTACAGATCGTCTGCGGCAGCAGTACGTTCGAGAGCGGCGACGACGCCTTTCAGAAGCTCGGTACTGTGTTTGTCGGCGTACTGAATGAGCTCGGCGTCGAGGACGCGTGGTACAAACACCAGGGCGCGGTCCGTGTAGGCGGCAAGAAGATCGCCAATATCATCATAAACGAAATCGAAAACCTCTACGTGATCAACGCGGTCTGCTTTCTCGACACGCTCCATACCGATGACTTTTTCAAGGTGATCTATGTGACACCCGAGCTGAAGGACAAGGCGGTCGAACCGATGACGAGCGTCCACGAGGTGACCGGCGCACTTCCGAGTCTGGAGACGTTCCGGGATATCTTCACGAGGCGTCTCTCGGAGGAACTGGGAATCGAGATCGAGCCGGGGCATCTCAAGCGTGACGAGAAATTCGGCTACGAGAAGAATCGGGCGGTCGCGTACAAGACGTGATCGGTCTTATGAAAAAGTGGAATCCGTACAGCTTCATTGAAGCGCCGACCGTCGGTGTGATCTTTCTCGGTCGGCTTCGAGGGGGATTCGATCCGGAGTGGGGCGCGCGTGTCCGAGAGGACGTAAAGCGGGCATTCGACGAATTGCCGTATCGAGCGATCGTTCCATCCGATAATATCGCGACCGATCGCGATCTACAGGATGCGATCGCCGTCTGCCGCCGGGAAGGGTGCAGCGTACTCGTAATCTGCCAAACTACGATCAGCGACGGTCGGCTTGCTTCGGTGCTCCTGCGAGAGTGGGGTAGTCCATTCGTTCTTTGGGCTACCCCGGAGAAACCCGAGGGGAGCATGATCAGCGCGAACAGCCTCGTCGGAACACATGTGTTCGCCGCCACGATGCGGCAATTGCACCGCCGATTCGAGCTTGTGTACGGCGCTCCGGACGACACGGAGGTGCGGCAGCAGCTGACCGAGGCGATCGGGCAGGCGTACGCTTCGGTACGGCTCGCCTCCGCGAAGGTGGGGCTTATCGGCTACCATGCGCCCGGCTTCGTGGATCTGCATGCCGATCCGGTGTCGCTGCGTGATCACCTCGGTGCGAATCTGCATCACCATAGCTCTCCGGAGCTCATCGGACGTGTGACCGGCAAGCATGGCGAGCGGGAGCTCGCCGGGGAGGTGGAGTCCATCGAGGCGCTCGGGTTGCCCGACGAAACCGGCTCCGACGACGCGATGGAGATGCAGGCTCGTTACGCGCTCGCCTTTCGCAGCTTCTTTGCCGAGGAATCGCTCGACGCGCTCGCGTTCCGCTGCTGGCCGGATCTGCCCTCGAATCTCGGTCACTGGCCGTATCTCACCCTCGCCCGCCTCGTCACCGGCGGTGTGCCGATCGCGATGGAGGGCGATGTCGACGGAGCGCTCGCCTCGCTGGCCGCCGAGTGCATGGGTATCGGCCCGGTCTATCTGACCGACTGGCTCGAGCACGACCGCAGCCGCATCGTCATCTGGCATACCGGTGCCGCTCCCTTCGACTTCTGCGAGCCGGCGGGTAAACCGGGCGCGCCGCGCCTCGGCGTCCAGTTCAACAACCGGCTGCCGACGGTCGTCGACGCGACGATCCGGGCGGGGATGGATGTCTCACTTTTCCGCATGTGGCGGTGCGACGGCCGCTACCGTATGACCGCCCTCGAGGGGCGCACCGTGGCGCCAGAGCAGGATCGTATGGCGACCAACGGCGTGTTCGAGACCGATACGGTCGATGTCCGGCAATGGTTCGACGAGCGGCTGCACGACGGCATGCCGCACCACGTCTGCGTGATACCGGGGCACCACGCCGAGCGTCTGCGCCGCTTCGCGCGTTTGCACGAGATCGAGTGGCGCGGGTGAGGGCGGCGGGCCCGGCCGGTCGGTCGCCCGCCGGTCGGGTCACCGGGCCCCGCGACATCACATCACCCTGAATTCTTCCTGACTCTCGCCTCCGTTAACCGACCGAACCGAACGAAACGTGGTGCGTCTCGAGAAATGCGTCGAGCCCTTCGGAGCCGAGCTCGCGCCCGATCCCGCTCTCTTTTACGCCGCCGAACGGGCAGTTGCTCGTCGACGGCACCGCATCGTTGATCCCGATGGTGCCCGCCTCCAGCGACTCGCTGAGACGGAATGCGCGGTTGAGATCGCTGGTGAAGGCGTAGGCGGCAAGCCCGTAGCGGGTGTTATTCGCCTCGCGGATCGCCTCCTCCTCGGTCTCGAACGGGACGACCGGAGCGACCGGCGCGAAGGTCTCCTCGATCATGCACTCGGCGCTCGAGGGGACATCGGCGAGGACGGTCGGCTCGAGGAAGTAGCCGCCGCCGGAGCCAACATCGGCCGCGTTGCCGCCGCACACCAGGCGCGCGCCGGCGTCCACGGCGTTCTGTACGTGTGCGAGCGCGGTGTCGAGCCCCTCGCGGTTTACCATCGCGCCGATATCAACGTCCTCTTCGAGCCCGTATCCGACCTTCAGCGCCTTCGTCTTCCCGGCGAAACGCTTCAGGAACTCGTCGTAGATCGATTTCTCGACGTAGATCCGGTTGGCCGCGATGCAGCTCTGTCCGGTGTTGCGGAACTTGGTGATGAGCGCCCCCTCGACGGCGAGGTCGAGGTCGGCGTCGGCGAACACGAGCACCGGCGCATGCCCGCCGAGCTCGAGACTCAGCTTGGTGACCGTTTTCGCGCTCTTTTCGATGAGCGACTTGCCGACCTCGGTCGAGCCGGTGAACGAGATCTTGCGAACCGCCGGATTCTCGAGCAGCTCGTCGCCGATTTCCGCCGCCGGTCCGGCGATCAGCTGGAATACCCCTTTCGGTATGCCGGCCTTCTCGAGGCACTCGGCGAACTGCACCGCGCAGACCGGAGTCTGCGATGCCGGCTTGAGAATCACCGGACAGCCGGCCGCCAGGGCGGGGGCCACTTTGCGCGCCGACAACACGAGCGGGAAGTTCCACGGCGCGATGCACGCGGTCACGCCGACCGGGCGGCGGATAATCAGGTGACGCTTTCCCTCGGCCTGGTGCGGCACGATGCGCCCGTACGCCCGGCGCGCTTCCTCGGCGAACCAGCGCAGATGATCGATCGTGACCGACACCTCGCCGTTGCTCTGCGCGTACGGCTTGCCGTTTTCCATGGTGACCGTGCGCGCGATCTCCTCGCGTCGCGATTCGATTTCGCCGGCGGCGGCGAGCAGAATGTCGGCGCGCTGCATGGCGGTCTTTTTCGTCCATCCCTCGCGCGCGGCCTCCGCCGCTTCGATCGCCCGGCGCGTACCCGCTCGGTCGGTGAGCGAGATCGCGGCGAACGCCTTGCCGGTACCGGGGTCGACGATCTCGCGGTGCGTGCCGGTGTCGACCCACTCTCCGTTCAGAAAGAGCCTGTGCGTTGTCATGGCCCATCAACCTCCGTATTCAGGCATTTTACTCACTGCGGGACCTTCTTCCAGTCGTCGAGAAACTGCTGGATGCCCGCCTCGGTCAGCGGGTGATCGTAGAGCATCTCGAGCACCGAAAACGCCATGGTGCACACGTCCGCGCCGATCAGTCCGGCCTGGAGCACGTGTTGCGGGTGGCGGACCGCCGCGACGATGATCTCGGTCTCGTAGCCGTAGTTCGCGTAGACGGTGTGGATCTGGTCGACGAGCTCCATGCCGTCGTGGCCGATGTTGTCGAGGCGGCCGACGAAGGGGCTTATATAGCTCGCACCGGCCTTCGCGGCGAGCAGCGCCTGCACCGCGCTGAAGGTGGTGGTGACGTTGGTGCGGATCCCTTCGGCGGCGAGCCGCTTTACCGCGACCAACCCCTCTTTCATGACCGGGACTTTCACGACCACATTGTCGGCGATCTTCGCGAGCTCACGCCCTTCGTCGACGATCGTGTCGGCGTCGAGGCCGACGGTCTCGAGGCTGACCGGCCCGTCTACGAGCCGGCAGATCTCGGGGTAGAGGTCGGCCGGCGAGCCGCCGGTTTTCGAGACGTGGGTCGGGTTCGTGGTTACGCCGTCTATGACGCCGAGACGGGTGGCGGTCTTGATCTGTTCGATGTCGGCGGTATCAAGAAATATCTGCATACTGCTTTTTCACTCCTGCTTCTGGTATGGTTACCGCGGGGCTCCTGAGGGGGACGCTGCCGGTTGGCGACGCTGCCGCACCGCGGGTTTTCGCGGCAGGGCAGCATCGCCGCACTACAGCGCCGCCGCAGGGCTGCGCAACCGCGACAGCTTGACAATAGCATACTTTGCGCGGTACACCAAATTAATTTCTTATGGTAAGTAACTAATAAGGAGAAAACATGGCATACGGAGCACTGCTGCACGAGGCGGACGATGCGGTCGCCGTCGTCGTGAACGATGTTGCGAAGGGCGATTCGGTGCGCCTCGTTACCCTTTCCGGTGAGGAGAAGGGGAGTGTACAGGCGACCGAGGATATTCCGCTCGGACACAAGATCGCCGTTCGCGATGTCGCCGAAGGCGAGGACGTGATCAAGTACGGCCGGGCGATCGGCGCGGCATCGAAGAAGATCTCCACCGGAGATCATGTTCACACCCAGAACGTGAAAAGCAAGAGGTGGGCATAATGGACGTGAAGAATATGAGCCTGACCGGATACCGGCGCGAGAACGGGCGGGTCGGCGTGCGAAACTACGTTCTCGTGCTTCCGATCGACGATATCTCGAACTCCGCCGCCGAAGGGGTGGCAAGTCTCATTCGCGGAACGATGGCGCTGCCGCACCCGTACGGGCGGCTGCAGTTCGGAGAGGACCTCGAGCTCACCTTCGACACGCTGATCGGTACCGGCCGGAATCCGAACATCGCGGCGGTTATCGTTATCGGCATCGAGCCGAAGTGGACCGGCCGGGTGGCCGAGGGAATCGCGGAGACCGGAAAGCCGGTCGCTTCATTCAGTATCGAGCGCTACGGCGACCTGAAGACGATCGAGATGGCGAGCCGGAAGGCGAAGGAGTTCGTCCACTGGGCGAGCGAGCTGCCGCGCGAACCGATCCGGCTCGGTGAGCTCACCGTGAGCGCGAAGTGCGGTGAGTCGGATACAACCCTCGGACTGGCCTCCAACCCCACGATCGGCCGGACACTCGAGCATATTCTCGGCGACGGCGGAACGGCGATCATCGGAGAGACGAGCGAGGTAACCGGCGCCGAAGATATTATCGCATCGCGTGCGGTGAACGACCGGGTGAAGCAGGAATTCATGAAGACGTTTCAGGACTACCAGGACTTCATTATCGGCACGGGAGCGAATCTGCTCGGAAGCCAGCCGACCGAAGGCAATATCCGCGGCGGCCTCTCCACGATCGAGGAGAAAGCGCTCGGTAATGTCCAGAAAATCGGCAACAATCGGCTGAACGGCGTGTTGAAGCCGGCGCAGGCGCCCGGCGGGCCCGGGCTCTATTTCATGGACTCCTCGAGCGCGGCCGCCGAGATGGTCACGCTCTGCGCCGCCGGCGGCAGCGTGCTGCACTTTTTCACGACCGGACAGGGGAATGTCATCGGAAATCCGATTATCCCGGTCATGAAAATCACGGCGAATCCGCTGACCATCGAAACAATGTCGGAGCATGTTGATGTTGATGTCTCGGATATGCTTCGACTGGAGATGACGCTCGACGAGGCGGCCGATCGCACGCTCGATGTCATGGCCCACACGGTTCGTGGCAGGCTCACCGCCGCCGAGGCGTTGCGGCATAA
>SLIN01000189.1 GCA_007135605.1 Spirochaetales bacterium
CTGGAAACCGTGGAGGCCACGGGACAAAGCGAGAATACGGTCGTGCTGTTCTGTTCGGACCACGGAGACTACGCGGGCGAGCACGGACTCTGGTGCAAAGGTCTGCCGTGTTTTCGCGGTGCGTATCATGTTCCGGCGATCATACGATGGCCCGGAGTGACTGCTCAGGCGGGAAGCGTAGTCGATGAGCTTGTCTCGCTTGCCGATTTCGGTCCGACCTTTCTCGAAGGCGCCGGCATTCCTGTCGGCCGGGCGTTCTCAGGCCGAAGCCTGATGCCGTTCATTCGGGGAGAGCGCCCTGCGGAGTGGCGGAGCGAAGTGTACACCCAGTCCAATGGCAATGAGCTCTACGGCATTCAACGTTCGGTGTTCTCGAAGGATTGGAAGCTCGTGTACAACGGGTTTGACTTTGACGAGCTTTACGACCTGAATGCAGATCCGCAGGAAATGCGCAACGAAATCGACAATCCGGCGCATGACGATCGCGTAAGAGCGTTGTATAGAGTGTTATGGCGGTTCGCGGCCGAGCACGGAGACACATGCATCAATCCGTATGTTATGGTGGCGCTGGCGCGATACGGTCCGGCGGAAGCCTTCCGGTAAAGGAGACATCTCAATGGCACACGGTTCATCGACAAAACGTCCCAATATCGTCGTATTCTTCACCGACCAGCAGCGGTGGGATACGACCGGAGTCCACGGGAACCCGCTTGATCTTACGCCGAACTTCGATCGACTGGCCGCGCGGGGAACGCATCTGTACAACACCTTCACCTGTCAGCCGGTGTGCGGTCCGGCACGCTCGTGCATGCAGACCGGTGAATACGCAACGCGAACCGGCTGTTTCCGCAACGACGTTCCGCTGCCGGCCGACCGGAAACCGATCGCCGAATACTTCAACGAAGCCGGCTACCACACCGGCTACATCGGCAAGTGGCATCTGGCGAGTACTCGCGTCGATCCGGTCCCGCAGGAGCTGCGCGGAGGCTACCGGTACTGGCTCGCCGCGGATGCACTGGAGTTCACATCGGACGCCTACTATACGCTCGTCTACGACAACGATAACAAACCGGTGCGATTGCCCGGCTACCGTGTGGATGCGCTCACCGACGCCGCGGTACGCTACATCGACGCTCGCCGTGAATCGAGCGACCCGTTTTTTCTCTATCTCTCCTTTCTCGAGCCGCATCACCAGAATCACCGCGATGACTATCCGGCTCCGGACGGGTACGAGGAGCGCTATGCAGGTCGATGGACGCCGCCGGACCTGCAGACGCCGGAGGGAACCGCGGCGCGACACCTCGGCGGATACTACGGGATGGTGAAGCGGCTCGATGAAGCGCTCGGCCGGCTTGTGGACTGCCTGCGAAGCTGTGAGATGCTCGAGGACACGATTATTCTGTTTGCCTCCGACCACGGCTGTCACTTCAAGACGCGCAACAGCGAGTACAAGCGTTCCTGCCATGAGAGCTCCATTCGCGTTCCGGCGCTTCTGCACGGACCCGGGTTCATGCATGGAGGGAGAATCGAGGAGCTGGTGAGCCTTATCGATCTGCCGCCGACCCTTCTCGATGCCGCCGGTATCGACGTCCCCGCGAACATGGACGGCGGGTCGGTTCATCCCCTCGTGCAACGGCGGGGCGAGGAGTGGCCGAAGGAGGTGTTCATCCAGATCAGCGAGTCACAGGTCGGGCGTGCGATACGCACCGATCGGTGGAAGTACTGTGTGACCGCGCCGGAGAAAGACGCCTGGAACGACGCGAGCTCCGAGCGCTATGAGGAGCAGTATCTCTACGACCTGCGCGCCGATCCGTACGAGCAGTGCAACCTCATCGGCGTTGAGTCGTTCGAGGAGATTACAAGCGATCTGCGCACCCGCCTGCTCGAGCGGATCGAGGCTGCCGAAGGCGCACGGCCTCGGATCGTGCCCGCGCCGTCACGAGGGGCCGGGCAACGCACCGCAGAGATTGCCCGAATGGATTAGAGGTGAGTGTGGGCCCGGTACCCGTAAATATCGGCGCTCGTGCGATAGGCTTACGGGAAAACACAGTAACCGTAGTAAAGGATACGATCATGGCTAAACGAAACGCCGGGCGCGGAGGAAGCGCCATTTTCTGGCTGCAACTACTCACCGGTATCTATATCATTACCCTTGGCCTCGGCGGAATTCTGCGGCTCGAATCGGGCTTTTCCCGAGTCGGGCGGGATATCTCACGTGCGTTTGGAGGCGGATCGGACGTGCTCACGCTTCTCGCGGCCATCGTGCTGCTGGCAGGTGGGGCGGTTCTCGTATTCGTCCTGTTCTCGGGCGTGTCGCCGGGGATCTACCGCGTTCTGACGCTCGCGGTCCTTGTTCTCTGGATTATCAGGGTGATAATGCTGTTTTTCGCGAACAGCTTTCTCGAGCCCGACTTCCTGACCTGGCTGAGCAATCTGTCGGTGAACGGCATCGTCGGTGTGTCCCTCTGGTTGTTCTCCGCCGCGCGATCGTAGCGGATCGAGGTTGCCGTTCGAAATCGCCGGAGACAGCCGCAGAGTTCGACAATCGCCACTTCAGATATGCGGATATGGGTCAGGTGAAAACACCTCGCACGAGTCGGGACAGAACCGGCTCTTCGGGGCCGGCGGTGCGCCCTGCGATCGGTGCACTCACCCTCTTGCCTCCGCGGTTTCGGCAACCGTTTCCGACCCGAGCGGTGCCGGCGACGGCGGTTCGGGGTGGTGCGCGTAGAAACATGCTGCCTTGTGGCCGGATCCGTAGTCGGTTAACGGGGGCTTCGACTGTGCACACTGCGAGGTTGCCCGATAACAGCGCGGCTGGAACGGGCAGCCCGGCGGGGGATCCGCCGGGTTCGGGAGATCGCCGGAGAGCCGGATGCTCGTCGTCTCGTGCTGGTCGGGGTGGGGGATGCTGGCGAGGAGCACGTTCGTGTACGGATGGCGATCGAGAAATTCCGGGCGCATGTTCACCTTGTCCATCAGCGCGTGCGCGCCCCGTTCGGCCTCGTGCTTATCGAGTCCCAGCAGCTGGATCATCGGAGCGGCGAGGATTTCCCGCACCGTCTTTCGCGGATTCAGGGAGCTCGTCGGGTCCTGGAAGACGAACTGGATATGCTTGTAGATCTCCCGCCGCTCACGGCCTTTCAGCGACGCGATGTCGCTTCCCCGGTACACGATCTCTCCGGAGGTCGGCGGAACAATACCGACGATCGTGCGGGCGAGGGTGGACTTGCCGCAGCCGGACTCGCCGACGACGCCGAGCGCCTCGAAGTCGACCGGATCAACGCGAACCGCTACCGTGGTTTCCTCGAGCTCCATCCCGAGCAGGGCCTCGGACTCTGGAACGACAATCACGCGGTCGCCGCCGTCGGTACGATAAACGGGCGGAGGCAGTATCGTATCGAAGTGGAGGGCCGTGGTAACCATGCCGGCTCAACCCGCATGGCGGATCGGCGCGATCCGGTAGCCGGAGCGGCTCGCGTAATCGCCGGAATCGAATCGACAGGTCTCGACCTGTCTGCGGAGTCCAACCACACCGTGATGACCGTCGGGCGCATCAACATCGAACGCGAAGGCGATCAGCCGCCGGCTTCGCTGGATGCCGACATAGTCCGAAGGCTCGCCGAGGCGGCGGAGTCTCTCGGAGTCCGGCTACCAACCGTGCCGAGTGGAGCGCTTCACGATGCAGCGGTGATCGCGCCCTATCCGCCGGCGGCCATGCTATTCATTCCAAGTCGCGACGGTATCAGCCACCATCCCGACGAGTTCAGTCGTATCGAGAACATCGCCACCGCCGCGCGGATTACCGCTGCCATGATATCGTAGACTCGTGTCCCGCCGGCGACGCGCTCTTCGTGCGACAGCGGGACACGGTGTCCGGTGGCTCGGACTACATAAACAGACCTGCCACGCTTACCATTGCCACCATGTAGAGAAAGGTGACGATCAGGGCGGATGTCTTCGCCTGTACTGAAGCCTTCGATCTGGCTTCGGCTTCCTCGACGCCGTGTTTCTTGAGGCGAGAGAAGCGAACTTGAAACCAGCCGAGACCGACAGCGATCATTACTACAAGTACCGATATGAGTCGAATTATCCAGCTTTCGAACATCTAAGCACCTCCATACGTGGGACGTCGCCCTGGGCTACGACTTCTTGCGGGCCGGTTTGAGCCTACTATTGAGATAGGGGACGGTCAGATTCATGGCCAGTATGGCGAACGTGGTCCCCTCGGTGAACTCATAGACGCCGGGTGTCTGCCAGCCCCACCAGCGCATGGCCATTATGATGAGTCCTATCCCTACCCCGAAAATCAGCTGACCTTTCGGATAGCGGGGGGAGGTCATCGGGTCGGTCGCCATGAAGCACGAACCGAGAATCAGACTGCCGGCGAAGAGATGAAACAGCGGATTCTGACCCGTGACGATCGATAGGACCAGAATCGTGGTAAGTATGCTCGCGGGTATCCGCCAGCGTACGTATTTTTTGTAGATGAGAAATGCAGCCCCAAGCAGCAGCGCGAGAGCGGATATCTCGCCGATTGTCCCCGGGATCCGGCCCAGGAACATGTCCGCAAGCGAGTACATCTCAAGCGATGCGGTAACATCGCCGGTTTCCCGCAAAATCTCCAGTGGTGTTGCCGCCGTGGTCATGTCCACCGGTCGGCGCCAGGGGAGAATGGAATCGGCAAACACAAACAGATAGAACAGGCGTCCGAACAGCGCGGGATTGAACAGATTCTTACCCACACCTCCGAGAAGCTGCTTCCCGGCGATAATGCCGAAGGCGGCGGAAATACCGAGCGCATAGAGGGGGGTTGAGGTGGAAACCGCCAACGCCAGCAGCGTGCCTGTAATTGCGGCACTGCCGTCTTTGACGGTTACTTTCTTGCCGGTCAGTTTCTGATAGATCGCCTCGGCGGCGACCGCCGAAAGGATACCGGTCAGTATGAGCAGTAGTGCCTGCAGCCGATACGCGTAGAGTGAATAGAGTACGGCAGGTGTCAGCGCGATGAGCATCCCGTACATCATCTTCATATTGCGTTCCTCCGGTTGAACGACTCAATCGTTTCGTCGTGGAATTCGTTACGCGACGTTACCGAGATCCATCATTGTTGTAAAGGAAAGAAGAGAATGCGAGCGCGCCGCCTCGGGTGCGCGCGAAGCCGGTCAGGCCGACTTCGCTTTGGTGCGTTGTAGTGCCCAGGTGGTATATTTCCGCACGCGCTTGTCCGGATCGCGCTGCAGCTGATCGAGGATTTCCGAGCCCGATTCGGTGTTGAGCGATTCGAGCGCCCGAGTCACCTTCACCCGCACATCCTGGTCGGGGTCCCGCGCAGCGAGAACGATGCCGCGGAACGCCGCCGGTGTACCGATCAGTGACAAGACCTCCGCCGAATGACGCCGGACGGCAGGATCACGATGGGATAACCGCCGTATCAAGCTTTCCACGTATCCCACCGTTTCCAGAATCTCGGTCACCACCGGCCTGAGCGATGGAATATCCTCTCGCAACAGCTCCACGATGGCCTCCTCGGATTCGCCGGCCATGACGGTGAATACCTTGACAAGGCGCTCACG
Organism: Spirochaetales bacterium; assembly: GCA_007135605.1. Taxonomy (GTDB): domain Bacteria; phylum Spirochaetota; class Spirochaetia; order DSM-27196; family SKKC01; genus SLAN01. The sequence continues at coordinate 5,577 of SLIN01000189.1, forward strand.
CAGGGCCGGTTCGGCATCTTTCAGGTGATTTACGATCGCCTCGATGTCGCGGCTTCCTCGCTTGGCTGCAAGTGCCTGCACGGCATCGGATTCGAGATCCTCCGGCGCCTTCTCGAGGAAATCAACGAGAATGTCGACCGATGCCTTGAGCTTGGAGGCTCCAAGGCCTCGAAGTGCAGCGGTTTTGACGGTATCGACTTCGGCCTCGTCGGCGAGAAGCTCCTTGAACTGTTTCACCGTCTGCTCGCCGCCGTGGGCGCCGAGTGCTTCCGCCGCTTCGGTTCTGACCCGTTCGACCGGGTCGCGAAGCCTGTCGCCGGCCTGCGTAAGCGCCCGCTTGTCGTCGAGCTCCGCGATTGCCCAGATCGCCGCGATGCGCACATCGGGGTCGGCATCGTTCTGCGCTTCTCTGATCGACTTGATGAACTCGTTCTTCTGAGTCGCCGGCAAGGCGGAAATCAGGGCTGTCCGTACCGCGGCGTCGCTTCCGGCGAGGAGCTTCCAGACTCTGGCATCGAAGCGGTCGTCGGCGAACTGTGCAAGCTTCTGCGCGAACTCACGGGCCTCCTTCTTCGGCAGCACCGGGAGATTCTCGAGAATAAACTGAACGACCGAGAGGTCACCGTAGGCACCGAGCGTCTCGATCGCCCGTATCCGCACTCGGTGAGGGTATACTTCGCGGCCCGCCTTGATGATCCGCATCAACTCGGGGATAAGATCCGCGTACGGCATTCGGGTCACCGCCGCGACCAGCTCATCCTCCGCCTCGAAACGCGGATCTTTCATGCAACTCAGGAACGCGTTGGAAAAGAGAAGATGAGCACGCGCCGGCACATGCGCCAGGATGCGTCCGGCACATTCGGTATCGTGTCTCCTGCGAAGCAACTCGTCGCGCAGCGCGGTGAGCGCTGCGGTGTCGCCGCGTTGCTCGATCATCTCGAGGACAAGCTCGATCAACTCTTCTCGACCTTCCGGCTTCTCGTCGTAGTAGCGGAATCCGGCGGCGGCAACGGAGTGGATGAGTGCTGTCGGACCCTTTCGAGTGAGGATCTCCGAAGCTATTCTCACCATCGCGGCACTCATCTCGCCGCCGGCTTCTTCCAGGAACCGCATGACGTTCACGTCGGCGGCATTCTCGAGGAGGCGAACGGTTCGATCATAGGCTTGCCGGTCGCCGAGATCGGCGGCGGCGAACATCCGGGACAGCGTTCCTCGTCGTTCGAGGAAGATGGCTGCCGGCAGTCGCAACTCGCGGTCGGTATGTTCGAGAAAAACTACCGCCGTATTCTCGTCTTCTTTCGAGTTCTTATGCAGTTGTTCCAGTACATGCACCGCCTGTTCGGGGGATAAGTCGGCGGGGTCAATCTGATAGCGTTCCGGAAACCCGGCGTCGATGCGATGCCGTGCGGCTCGGCGCACCTCGAAAGCGGGATCGTCGAGCAGGAGACTATAAAGATGCTCGTAGAGTCGGTTGCGATCGTTCGGTTCAAACTCCTCGGCGACTACCCGTCGCAGAAGCGCCGCCGCGTCGTGCGCACACTCCCATATGATGCGCTCCGACCTCGGATCCTGGTCGTACAGCAATATCTTCAGAGCGAAGTATCGCACCGGCCAATCGGGATCACCGGTCATCTCGCGGACTTCGTCTATGCGTTCGGCAAACATCTCGAACGCAGCCTGTCCGCTGAACTCCTCTCCACGGCCCGATAGCGCAACGGAGCGAAGCACGAGCAGGTCGCCGCTGCCGTCGAGGTGTGCGAAGAACGGAGCGCGGAGTCTCGGCTTTTGCAGCGCCACGAGGAAACAGGCGAACACTCCGCTCTTCGGGGCGAACTCGAGCACTCTGCGGAAATCCGCCGGGCGCTTGGAGCTCATTAACCGGCGCTGCCACAGCTCGTCGAGTCCGATCGCCGAGATCACCGCGGGACCGTAGCGGCGCGCGACGGACTCCGCGATTTTCGAGCGTCGCAGCAGCTGTGCATCGGAGTATCGTTGCCGCACGAGGAGCTCGGCCCGCTGCGGTTCATCGGCCACCAGCTTGAGCCGTCGTGTAAAACTCCGTCGTTTCACCGCGGAGAAAATGAGGAGCGCTACGATGACCGCGACGAGTCCGGCGACCGCACCGTACGTCCATTCAGGCAACGCACCAATCACATCGACAATTTCACTCATTCCTACGCTCCTTTGCTTCGGCCGAAGACTTTGAAGATCTCGATCGGCTCGTCCTTCCCCTTGACCGTGACCGGTTCGAGTTGCTCGAGCGCGAACGTGTCATCGAGAAGCTCACTGGTCGCTCGTGTGATGACAACCTCTCCCGGGCCGGCGACGCCTTCGAGGCGGGCGGCCACGTTCACCGTATCGCCGATTACCGAGTATTCCATGCGCCGCGAGCTGCCGAGGTTTCCCGCCACCAATGGTCCGGTATGCATTCCGATACCGATACGCAGATTCGACGCGTCGCCGTGAAAGAAGGTGCGCTCGTCTGATGAGACGAGTCGCTGGATTTCGAGCGCGCACGCTACCGCGAGCTCGGCATCGCGGGCTTCGGACACCATCGGCACGCCCCAGGCGGCCATAATCGCATCGCCGATAAACTTGTCGATGTAGCCACGGTACTGCACGATGAGCTCAACCGCTTCGCTGAAATACTCGTTGAGCACTCCGATGATATAGGCTGGATCCTTGTTCTGGGAAAACGATGTGTAGCCGCGAATATCGGCGAAGAAAATGGTGGCAGTCCTCTTGTCTCCGCCCGGCTTCACGAGCTCCGGGTGATCCATGAGATTCTTTACCACTTCACTCGAAAGGTAGCGGGAAAACATGTCCTTGACGAAGCGTCGCTCTTCGACGGCTACATCCATCTGCTCTTTCAGCTCGCGTTCCTTGGTCTGATCGGAGAACAGCAGCGTCAGACCGTCGTGCCGTCCCCCTTTGCTCCGCAACGGCGAAATGGTAAGCGAGTAGTCCATCTCGTCGTCCTCGCGCTGGTAGATTCCTTCGACTCCGACGACGAGCTCTCCGGTCTTTTCGCTTTTCTCGATACGGTCGAAGACCCGCTTATGAAGTGCTTCTTTGAAGTGCTGTGCGAAGGGGACACCGATGTGTTTATCACCGAGACCGAAGCGCTCTGCTGCGGCTTCGTTAAAGTACTCGATGGAGCCCTTGCGGTCCACGGTGATGAGCAAATCGGTCATCGAGGAGAAGACATTCTCCTGGTACCGTTCAAGCGCTTCGATATGATGGAGCTGTTCCCGCAACTCGTCGACCAGCCGCCTGTTATCGAGCATGCCGCCGGCGAGCTTGGTAAACGCATCGAGGAAATAGAAGCGACTACGGGTAAAACAACCTGGCTCGAACGAATTGAGTACGAGAACGCCGATTCGTGCCTTGGGTGTACTGAGCGGCAGCGCGACCGCACTGTGCATACCGTCGGCAAAAAAGAGATCGTTGAAGTACGGCTGAGATCGATCGAGAACGACCAGTGTTTCGTCGGCATCGGAGAGGAAGTCCACGAACTCCGTCTCCGCGCTCAACGATGTCGGCGGTATCTGGCGCCCGCGCCGATAGTAGAGCTTGAGATTCCCGCCTGGCTCTTCCGGGATTTCGTAGACATACATGGCGGCCAGGTCGGCGCCTGAGATGTCCGCTGCCTGCTCAACGAGCACCGAAACGACATCGCGGAAGCCCCTTTGCCGAGCCATTCTGCTGCCCGCGCGAACGAACTCGTCGAATATCGCCGTGTCCAGATTGACCGCCGTCGACATCATCATCTCCCTATATTCCGCACGTTATTACCCTCGTGAAACGGCAGCTGCCGGTATACCGGACGGATATTGCCACGCTCGCCTCCTCCGGTGCAACAATACCAATCGAAGTATTTGAGGTCGTGACTAAAGTTTCTACCATCCGAATTCAGAAGCAGTCAAATCCACTTTCTGTAAGCGACCACACCTCGACTTTCAAGCTTCGGATGATGCAATAGACTCGGCAACAGCCGACACCGACTCACCGTCGTTCTCGCGGCGGTTCAGTCCTCGATCTGGTCCTCGGCCGTCTCGTCCAGTGAATCGCTCAGCTGCGCGAGCATCATTGCCGGCGTCTCGCTTCGCAACAGCTTCTCGCGGACTTGCTCGTCGCGAATGACGCCCACGATACCGCGCGCAATCTGTACCTGCATGCCGGGGTCCTCCTCCGGCGTCAATGCCAGGAACATGAGACGCACCGGCCTGCCGTCCCGCGCGTTCCAGTCGATGCCGGTGCGACTGCGAGCGAGGATCACGACAGGCCGTTTCAGGTTCTCGAGCTGCGCATGCGGAAACGCGACATCGCGATCGAGCGCTGTCGACATCTGCGCCTCGCGTTGGAGCACCGCCCTGGTGAGCTCCTCGGCGGAGAACCCCGGGGTTGAACCGGCGGCGACGGCGCAGATCTCCGCGATTGCATTCTCACGATCGAGCGCTGCAAGCTCCGGGATGACCTTGTCGGTCGAGAGATAGAAGAACCAGTCGCGCGGTCGTGCTCGTTTCAGCACGCCGCGACTCAGTATTCCCACAATCTGCTCGGAGCCGTCACGTTTGAGCACCGGGATGATCGGCAGATCGATGCGCTCGAGACGGCCCAGAGCGGCGAGCAGCGTATCGTCCTCGTAGACGCTGTCCGGCGGGATGTTGACGATCTCGCCGACGGAAACCGTCTCGTCGCGGCCGCGAATCAGGTGATGGACGACATCACGATACTCGATCAGGCCTTTGAGTCTGCCGTTCTTCTCATCGACGACCGGCAGAATGTCGGAAGAGGCTCTCCGGAATACATCCTCGCTCTCAGCCACCGGAGTGTGTTCGTTCAGCGACACGAAATGCGTATTCATTGCCTCGCGGACATTCAGGCTCGCGAGTGCACGTTGCGATTCGACCACCTCGATGTCCACACCGCGGTTAAGCAACTTCGTGGTGTAGATGTTTCGCTTCTGTAACCGCGAGGCCACAACCGAACTGACGATACACGTGAACATCATCGGAAGCAGAATTTTGGGGTCGCGCGTCATCTCGAACAGAATGATAATCGCGGTCAGTGGGGCGTGAGTTGCCCCGGCGAATACCGTGCCCATACCAACCATCGCGTACGCGCTCGCCCCGGCGGTGATACCCGGAAACGCACCGTGCACGAGCATCCCGTACGTACTGCCCATCATCGCCCCGATGAACAGCCCCGGTGCGAAGATACCGCCCGATCCGCCGCTGCCGAGCGTCAGGCAGGTGGCGAGAATCTTGGCGAGCATCAACAGAAACACTACCTGCAGCGGGAGTAAGGTGTGCAGCGCGCTTTCCATGACCGGATACCCGGTAGCGTGGATCTGAGGAATCACCAGTGCGAGCACGCCGAGCAACAGCCCGCCGATCGCTGCCTTCAGTGCCGTCGGGACGGGGAACTTCTCGAACAGGTGCTCCATCGCATACAGCGAGTTGCCGTAGAGCAGCGCAACAAACGCGCCCACGAGTCCCAGCCCCACATAGAACAGCAGCTCCCAGTAGGTCACCAGCTCGTGAACCGGAATATCGAATACCGGGCCGGTTCGGCCGAACCAGGTGTTGGCGACCGCCGTACCTACTACGGCAGCGACCACGATCGGCGAGAACGACTCCAGCTTCACTTTTTTCAGGAGGACTTCGAGGCTGAAGATCACCCCGGCCAGGGGCGCGTTGAAGGTGCCGGCTATTCCGGCCGCCGCTCCGGCCCCGAGCAGGGTCTCCACCTTTTCAGGCGGCATCTTGAAGAAACCGCCGACCGCCGAACCGAACGCCGCTCCGATCTGGACGATCGGCCCTTCGCGCCCGGCCGACCCGCCGGAACCTATGCAGATAGCCGAAAGCAGCGCCTTCAACGGCACGACCCGAAAACGGATTGCGCCACCGCGCAACGCCACCGCCTCCATGACCTCGGGCACTCCGTGCCCGCGCGCCTCCTTGACGAGGTAGGTCACCACGGGCCCGACGATGAGCCCGCCGATCGCCGGCGCAATCAGGCGGTATTGCCACGGAAGCGCACGCACCGAATCCAGGAAGGTCTCGGTGGAGGTGGCGCCGTAGAAGATGTATTTGATGCCGAGTATCAGGTTATGGAAGCCGACGGCAGCAAGACCGCCGACAACGCCCACAAGAGCCCCGAGGATGACCATCCGCGGCAGGAACGGGCTCTCCAACCATCGGTACAGTGCTTCCGTTCCTCGCCGAAGCAATCGGTCGATGCGGGCGATTGGGCCCAACCGGTCGTGTCCCTGCATCTGTTGCTCATGTTGCATAACGACGAACCCCCTGCTCTAAGGTCCGGCACTCTGATAGACATGCTCCCGCCGTACAGCGATCGCCATCGGAGCGGACAGAATAATCTCAGCATCGTTGGAGTACAACTGGTTTACAGGGGTTCGAGTAGCAGAAGTCGTAATCAGTGTCTCGAAGATTATGGATGGAGATGGGTCCACGGGCGGGACAAGGCCGGTGATACGAGCGAGTTACACGCGAATGCGACCGGACCGTCTCGTCCGCAAGCGTTTAAGCGAGTAACTCCGGCCCGTACAAGGCGATAACCCTCGTCCATCCATAATCTTCGAGACACTTTCTGCCGCTCTCCGGCACTGGGCCCAGCAGGACTTGAACCTGCGACACGCGGATTATGAGTCCGCTGCTCTAACCAACTGAGCTATGGGCCCGGGGAATTTCGGTGAGTCTCGGAAGGGTAGCGATATGTGCTCGCCTGTGTCAAGATTGCGCGTTGCCGATGTATCACCTCCCGCAGCTGTACGCCGACATGCATCGCACGGTCACCGAGGATCTCGAGTTCTATCGTGAGCTCGCCGAATCGCGCCGTCGGCCCGGGTGTATGACCGGGAACTCGCCGGTCGCGAGTCGCCATCCGGAGGCGGACGCTCACCGTGTGCGGGTGCTCGAGCTCGGCTGCGGCACCGGCCGTATAGCCTCGGCGCTCGCCGCCGCCGGGCACGAGGTCGCCGGCATAGACGTAAGCGAAGAGATGCTCGCCTTTGCCGCGCAGTGCGGTGCCGGTGGCGCCCGCAAGAGCTGGGACAGCCACCACGATTGTCCCCCGAACGCGGCTCGCACGCCGAATCTGCGCCTCATCCGCGCCGACATGCGCGATTTCGATCTCGCCGAACGATTCGATCTCATAATACTCGGGCTGAATGGAGTGGGGCATCTCCTTACCGATTCTGATCTCGCCGCGATGTTCGGCTGCGTCGCGCGTCACCTCGCCGTCGGCGGATTCTTCGTGCTGCATCTGTTCACCGCCGGCAGCGGCGTGGCGCCCGACGGCGGCGGCCTCGTCCATCGTGCGCTCGTGTATTCGGGCGGGCGGGAGTTGTCTTGGTATGAGATGCGCACGATAGGCGCAAGCGGCGCCGACGACCGGTCGCCGCGCTATGAACATCTCTCCTGGTATTTCTACAACGATGAGCCGGAGGCCGAGCCGACAGTCGCGTCGCTCGAGCTGAGAATCCATCAACCGGATCAGATCTGTGCGATAGCCTCTGAGGCGGGCCTCACGCTGGTGCGTGAGCTCGCCGGGTTCGAGACAGGTGCCCCGGCCGACTCGCCGGACTGGATCGGCGTGTGGGAGCGTGGAGCACCGCTCCCGACTCGAACCGCGGCGAGTGGATGAAGGTGACAATTCGCTCGGCGGAAAACTTCGGTGTGTACAGCTGGCCGCTCTCGTATAGCTGGACCACGCCGGCGTTGTTCACCAGCACGACCCGGTGGAACGGTATCCCGGCGACCATCATCGCACAAAATTGATGTTCGGCGTCTCACAATAGACTTGAAATAGGTACAATAAATTGGTAGCGTCAGATCAGGTGACGGAGCGCCATGGCGGTCGGAGCGGACTCTGAATTGCCGCGCGCTCCCGACGAAGAGAGCTTTTGAAGATCCAAAGAAAAGATAAGGAGCGAAACCGATGAACGTATTCCCGTCACGAACCGCTACAATCACCACCGACCTGAACAACCGCGCGGGGGTCAAGGTTGCAGCCCGTGAGACGACGATTGTCGCCGCGCTCGCGTTTCTCATTCCGTTCGCGCTCGGCGGACCGCAGCTGATCGTCGGGAGTCTCGTGAACGCGGCGCTGGTATACGCAGCGCTCAATGTGAGCGCGGGGCGTGCACTTCCGGTGGTTTTCATGCCGAGTATTGCCGCGCTTGGACGCGGGGTGCTTTTCGGGGCGCTGACCCCGTTCCTTGTTATCATGATCCCCTTCATCTGGGCGGGGAACGCGTTGCTTGTCTACTCTATCAAGATGATGTCGTCACGGAACGTCCCGCTCTGGATTTCGCTGCCGTGCGCGGCTGCGATAAAGGCCGGGTGGCTGTTCGCCTTCGCATCGCTTTTTGTGCAGCTGGATCTGCTCCCGGTTGCCATGCTTTCGGGAATGGGCCTGATACAGCTGTCGACCGCGCTCATCGGAGCGGCGATAGCCGCCGGCGCCACTGCCGCCGTCAACGGACTCGTCAAGTCGCGCCGGTAACCGGCGCGGTGTGCTCAACCCGAGTTAACATCATCACCTGAAACAGAACCGGCGCCGTATGGCGCCGGCCTTTTTGTCAGGCAGGAAACGGTGTGTGCGCCCCCGGGAGTTTGTCGGACTTCCGACGATTCGCGGGCGCTACCGATGCACGTGCAGCAGCTCGTGCGCGATCCGGCTGTTCGGCTCTTCGAGGAACTCATCGTAGAGCCGCTGAACGTGCGGGTTTTCGTGAGAGGCGCGCGACGGCTTGCCTTCGTCGTCCGAATAGAGCGCTTTGATGCGCGCAAGTCGAACCTCGTCGCTGGTCATACGCGGCTGCCCGCCGCCGCCGATACATCCTCCGGGACATGCCATCACCTCGACAAAGCCGTACGACTTCTCTCCGCGGCGCACCGACTCAACGAGCGAGCGGGCGTTGCCGAGGCCGTGTGCGACGGCGACGGAGAGCTCGACTCCTTCGAGGAATGACCACGCCTCACGGCAGTTCTGGAACTCGACGCCCGCCTCCTTAACACCGGCGAGACCGGCGACCGGTTTAACGTGCAGGTTCTCACCCGGGAGCGGCCGGCCGGTGACGACGTAGTGCGCGGTGCGGAGCGCCGCCTCCATAACTCCGCCGGTGTTGGCAAAGATGTCGGCGGCGCCGGTTGCCGCACCGAACGGAGCGTCCGGTTCTTCGGCTTCCAGCTCGCCGAAGTCGAGGCCGAGGGTGTTGATCATCGTCGAGAGCTCGCGGGTGGTGATCACGTAATCGACATCCTGATAGCCGCTCGAGTACATCTCGGGTCGGACCGCTTCGGCCTTCTTCGCGGTGCACGGCATGACCGAAACGACCACGAGATCGGCCGGATCGATATCCTCGCTTCGCGCGTAGTACGTCTTGGCCACCGTACCGAACATCTGCTGCGGCGATTTGCACGTGGAGATGTACGGCATCAGCTCCGGATAGAGAGATTCGGCGAAGGCGATCCAGCCGGGACAGCAGCTGGTTATCAGCGGGAGATGGGTTCTCGTGTGATCGCGGAATTGGGCGGCGAGACGACCGAGGAGCTCGGTGCCTTCTTCCATGATCGTCAGGTCGGCGGCGAAGTTCGTCTCGAATACCCCGTCGAAGCCCATGCGGCGCAGTGCGGCATTGGTCTTTCCCGCGACCAGCGCCCCGGGCGGATAGCCGAAGCATTCGCCGAGCGCGGCGCGGATCGCCGGGGCGGTCTGAACGATGACCCGCTTACGCGGATCGGCCAGTGCGGCCCAGACCTCGTCGATCTGATTGCGCTCACCGATCGCTCCGACCGGACAGACGGCCGCACACTGCCCGCACTGTACGCAGGTGACTTCGGAGAGTGAGCGGCCGAACGCCGGTCCGATTACCGTGTCGTATCCGCGACCCTGGGGGAAGATCGCTCCGAGTCCCTGCACATCATTACAGATCTGTACACAGCGCCGGCATTTAATGCACTTTCCGGTGTCCCGGAAGATGCCGGGCACGCTATCGTCAAATCTGCGCCGCGGTTTGGCGCCTTCGTACGGGTTTGCATGGATACCGAGATTGCCGGCGATCTGGCGCAGCTCGCAATCCTGGTCGCGATCGCAAAAGACGCAGAGGCCTTCGTGTTCGCTGAGCAGCAGCTCCACGACGGTACGCAGCGCCTCGCGGACTTTCGGCGTATTGGTTTTCACCACCATCCCTTCGAATGCCGGTGTCGAGCACGCGGCCTGAAGACGTTCCTGTCCCTCGACTTCGACCATGCAAACGCGGCATGCGCCGAGCGGCGAGCATCCCTCCATTTTGCAGAGTGTCGGAATCTCGTATCCGGCCGCCTGTGCCGCTTCGAGGACGCTCCAGTCGTCCCGTGCCGAAACATCTCGTCCATTTACATTAACGGTTGGCATGGTGCAGCTCCTTCCGAATCGGCTTCTTGCCGTAATCGCATCGCAGGCAGCGTTCGCATTCACGCAATGCGACACTCTCTATCCACGGTTGTTCGACCTCGTCGAAGCTGAACTTCCTCCGATCGACCGGCATCGTGGTGATCGATGCTCGAGCGAACGGAACCGGGTCGCTGTTCGGGTCGAACTCGGTATCGGGCGTCCATTCCTCTCGCCAGAAGGCGTGATCGGCTCCGGTCAGCGTATAGTCGATTCCGACGGCCGCCCGCTCGCCCGCGGCGATCGCACCGACAACCGAGTCGGGGCCGGTGGCGACATCGCCTCCGGCGAAAAGCCACGGTACGCTGGTTTGGGCGGTTAACGGGTCGACGGCGATAAATCCGTCGTCGTTCACATCCACCCGCAAATCACCGACGGTCCCCCGCACGTTCAGGCTCTGCCCGATCGCTACGAGCACCTGATCGGTTTCGACGCTGAACTCGTCGCTTCCGGAGCTTGTCGGACGGCGCCGGCCGCTGCGGTCGAACTCGCCGAGGGTCATCGGAGCGCAGCGCAGAGTGTGTGCTGCGCCGTCGTCACCGGCGACTATTTCCACCGGCTGGGTGAGACAGCGGAGCACGACCCCCTCATCGAGGGCCGCTTCGATCTCCTCGTCGTACGCCGGCATTTCCGCCTGGGTGCGCCGGTAGATAATCGTTACCGATTCGGCGCCGAGTCGGACGGCGGTGCGCGCGGCATCGATAGCGGCGTTGCCGCCGCCGATAACCGTGACCTTTCGCCCCACGTGTACGCTGCCGCGAGTGTTGTACTCGCGCAGGAAATCGATCGCCTGGGAGACGCCGTCGGCGTCTTCGCCGGGTACACGGCAGCTCACGCCGCCCGGCGCTCCGACGCCGAGGAAGACCGCGTCGTAGCCCTCGTCGCGCAGCCCCTGTAGCGTGAAGTCGCGACCGAGTGCGGTTTCGGTTTCGATGTGTACGCCGAGCTGCTCGATCATGCGGATCTCGCGGGCAACGGTTTCCCGCGGCAGGCGGTAGGCGGGAATCGTCTGCACGAGCATGCCGCCGGGGCGGCGCTCGGCTTCGAAGACGGTCGGCCGGTAACCGAGGCGGGCGAGGAAGTATCCGCACGATAACCCTGCCGGCCCGCCGCCGACGATCGCTATCCGCCGCGCGGCGTTCTCCTCGTTCTGCCGTACCTCCGGATGCTGGATTACCACTTCCTGATCGATCATGAAGCGCTTGACCGCGCGAATAGCGACCGGATCGTCGAAGAGCGCCCGCCGGCATTTCTCCTCGCAGGTATGGAAACAGACGCGGGCGCAGACGGCCGCGAACGGATTGCGCTCGCGGTGCAATCGCAGCGCCTCGGCGTAGCGCCGCTCTTTTACGAGCGAAACGAATCCCGGTACATCTACTCCGGCCGGGCATGCGCTCTGGCACGGGGCACGCACGAGGGCGGGGCAGATTCCCGCTTCGCAGTGCAGCTCGCGGATGTGCTGCTCGTATTCATCCCTGAAGTATCGAATAGTCGAAAGAACCGGATTCGGCGCCGACTGGCCGAGACCGCACAGCGATGTTTCGCGAATCTGGCGGCCGAGATGCTCGAGCTTCTCGATGTCTCCCTCTTTGCCCTCGCCCCCGCAGATTCGGTCCACGATTTCCAGCATGCGGCGGGTTCCCACACGACATGGGGCGCACTTGCCGCACGACTCCTCCTGCACGAACTCGAGGAAGAAGCGGGCGACATCGACCATGCACGCGTCGTCGTCCATCACAATAAGCCCGCCGGAGCCCATGATCGCACCGAGCTCGGTGAGGTGCTCGTAATCGAGCGGAACCGAGAGGTGTTCCTTCGGAATACAGCCGCCCGACGGTCCACCGATCTGTGCTGCCTTGTACGACTTTCCGCCCGGTATACCGCTGCCGATGTCGTAGATGAGCTCGCCGAGTGTCGTGCCCATCGGAACCTCAACAAGTCCGGTGTTGCGAACCGCTCCGGCGAGCGCGAATACCTTTGTACCAGGGCTCTTCTCGGTACCGATTCCGGAGAACCACTCGCCGCCGTTGCGCAGAATGGCCGGTACGTTCGCGTACGTCTCCACGTTGTTCAGCACGGTCGGGCATCCCCACAGACCTTTCACCGCGGGGAACGGCGGCCGCGGTCTCGGCTCGCCGCGGTTGCCTTCGATCGACGCCATGAGTGCGGTTTCCTCGCCGCAGACGAACGCGCCCGAGCCCATCCGGATCTCGAGATCGAAGAAGAAGCTCGTCCCGAGAACCGACTCACCGAGAATGCCGGCTTCCCGGGCCTGCTCGATCGCCTTCGTCAGGCGCTCGACCGCGAGTGGATACTCCGCGCGCACATAGACGTATCCGCGGGAGGCGCCGACCGCATACGCGGCGATTGCCATCCCCTCGATAATCGCATGCGGATCGCCTTCGAGAATGCTGCGATCCATGAAAGCGCCGGGATCGCCCTCGTCGGCATTACACACGACGTATTTCTGCGCCCCCGGAACATCGCGGGTGAACCGCCACTTCTTCCAGGTCGGAAAGCCGGCGCCGCCGCGCCCCCGCAAGCCGGCGGTCTTCATCTCTTCGATAACCTCGTCGGGACTCAACGTGCGCACCGCTCGATCGAGACCGCTGTAGCCGTCGACGTCGCGGTATTCGTCGATCTTCTCCGGATCGATGCGACCGGAGTTGCGAAGCACGATCTTCGTCTGGCGTGAGAAGAAGCTCGAGTCGTCGATCAACGGAATCGGCTCGTCGCGAACAGGGTCGTGTTCGCAGAGGCGCTCGACGTACCGTCCTTCGACGAGGTGTTCTTCGACGATCTCGTTGACGTCCTCCGGCGTAACGCTTCGGTAGAACACGCCGTCGGGCTGCACGGTCACTACCGGACCGGCGGCGCACGGACCGAGGCATCCGGCCGTTCGAACTTCCGCGTCCGCGCCCGACGAACGGATCTGCTCGCGGAGGCGATTCCGGACCTCTTCGCTTCCGGAGGCGAGGCAGCCACCGCCGACGCAGACACAGACCTGCCGCTTTGTAGCGCCACCGCCGGATTCGGTACGACGCTCAGGATCGTGATCGAAACCGTGTGCGCTTCCCTGATCGTTCATGCTGATCCTCCCGATGTGCTGTTACGTTCGGTGCTTCCCCTCGATTGCGCGGCGGGGCCGCCATCAACGTCGTTCGAGCAACCGTACGGCTCGAGCAGCTCCCGAAGCTTCGTTGACTTTACCCGCTGGTGTACGTCGTCGTTTACCATGACCACCGGTGCGAGTCCGCACGCTCCGAAACAGCGTCCGATCTCGAGGGAAAAACAGCGGTCCGCGGTCGTCTCGCCGACCGAAACACCGAGTGTCTTCTCGAGATCTTCGAGGACCTGTTTCCCGCTGCGTACGTAGCAGGCGGTACCGAGGCACACGCGAACGGTGTTCTCTCCGCGCGGTGTCGTGGTGAAGTAGGAATAGAAGGTCACTACGCCGGTTACCTGGCTCACCGGCATCTCAAGTCTGGCTGCGATGCGCTCGATTACCTCCGTCGAGAGATATCCGAACGCCTGTTGTGCCTTCTGGAGGACCGGAATCAGCGCCCCCTGTTCTCCGCGATGGCGTTCGACGATACGGTCGACTACCAGTAAATCGTCGGATTCCGGTTCCCGAGCTTCGGATACCCCGGCGTGATCCTTTGTCTGTTCCATCGTGAATCGACCTCCCTTGAGCGAGCGAGACGCCATCGATCCGGAGATAGCTGTCTATTCTGGGTGTAATCGATAGCGCTATATCGATATTGGATAACCGATATACCGTAATTATTGATAGCGAAGAGTCCGGTGTCAAAGGGTCGCGGGGGCGTGGGACAGGAGTTGGTGCAGGTTACCGGCCGGGAGTCGGCATGCCTCCGAGGCGGAACGCGCCCGGGAAGCCGAGTGCATCCAGCTGCTCGATGAGTTTCCGGGTCTCCTCCGGTGGAACGTCGACGACCACCAGGCGGTGCAGGCCGTCCTGCCGGAGGACCTCGGGCTTCAGTCCTTCGGCGGCGAGGCGTGCGGCGGCGCGCTCCACGTTTTCCGGATTGGAGAACGATGCAACCTGGATTGCAGCGGTGTCGCCGGAGTGGAAGCCGGAGGGCGAGGAGGGAACGGAAGCGGCACTGCGTCGGTTAACGGCAACCGCGGCTTCGGCGGGTGCGGAGAGAACGCAAATATGTACTTCGGCGGAGCCGGTTTCGATCATCTCGAGCGCGTCGGCGGCGGCCCTCGAGAGCTCGATAATGCGGCCCTGGGCGTACGGCCCGCGATCGTTGATGGTGACCTGTACGCTGTTGCGTCTCTCGGTATCGGTCACCTCCACGACGCTCCCGAGCGGAAGCGTACGATGAGCGGCGGTCAGGGCATCGGGGTCGAACGGCTCGCCGGAGGCGGTTGCGTAGCCGGCGAAACGCGCGCCGTACCAGCCGGCGGTTCCGCGCTCTTCGCTGTCACACGGGAGCGCGCGAACGGCGGCGGAGAGCAGAAGGATCGATAGTGCGATCAAGCGCGCGGTGCTCACGCCTTGAATATCGGTCGGCCGATCGACGACATTTACCGTGCACGATGAGGCGACCACGGAAATCCTCACGGAGAGCGAACGGTTCTCGCCACGCGGCAACGAGGAAGGCGATCGTTTTCGGCTGCCTGTTCTTCGTCGCTGCAACCGTCGCGGCGATGCTCGTTTATCCCGGCGGTACCCACCTCGACCCGCATACCGAAGGGTACGACTTTCTCGATAATACCTTCAGCGAGCTCGGTCGGACCGAGGGATACCTCGGACAGGAGAAGGGCGTGAGCTTCGTACTCTTCTTACTGGCGACACTTGTTGCCGGAGCCGCACTCGTCGCATTCTTCGCAGTTGAAGCGGCGCAGGCGAACGATGCCGGCGGCGGCCGGGTCGCGGCGAGGGCGGCCGTCGTATTCGGGGCGATAACGGGCACGGGATTCGCCGGGATCGGCCTTACTCCGACCGACATCATCCCTGCTATCCACTATGTCTTCGTCTATACTGCGTTCACTGCGTACATTCCGGCGACCGCGGCGCTCTTCGCAGCGTGGCGAAACGCCGCCCCGCCGGACTACTCCCGCCGGCGGGTCAGGCTACGGACCTACGCGGTCTTCTTTCTCGTGCTCGCCGCGTATCTCGCGCTTATCACCATAACTCCCGCCGCGGATCCTCGCACGGTGCACCTTCTACTGACATCGGGGCAGAAGATGATCGTGTATGTGGCGCTCGCGGTGGTCGGGTTTCTTTCGGCGGACGATGTTCGGCGGAGTGCCGGCGGCGGCGATCTGCGCCGGTCGTAGCCGGCCGAGCACCCGCTGCGCCGGGGGCCCAGGCTGCGCCGGCCGAGCACCCGCTGCGCCGGGGGTGCCGGGGGTGCCCCGGCCGAGCTCGCGCTGCGCTTTACCCGAACGAACGCCCCCGGCTATACTCCGGGCGATGGCAGCACAGAAGAACAAGACCGCTCACTGGGCGGACAGCTACGCCGCGAGGGTCGTCGCCGAGCGGGGGGCTGCCGACCCCACCGCCGGTGGAGCGCGGGCTCACTTCACGTGCGCTTCGGGCATAACCCCGTCGGGCACGATTCACATCGGCAACTTCCGCGAGATTATCACCGTCGATCTCGTCGCGCGCGCGCTGCGCGACCGCGGCGAGCCGGTGCGCTTTATCTACTCGTGGGACGACTACGATGTCTTTCGCAAGGTGCCGAAGAATGTTCCCGACGCAGAGGCCTTCGAGCAGTACCTGCGACTGCCCATTACGAAGGTGCCCGACCCGTGGGGCGCCGAAGAGAGCTACGCGCGAGTACACGAAAAGCGCATTGAGAACGTGCTGCCGGAGGTCGGTATCACACCGGAGTATCTCTACCAGGCCGAGCGGTACCGGCGCGGAGAGTATGCCGGCGGGATTCGCGCGGCGCTGGCCGGACGCGAGACGATTCGCGAGGTCCTGAACCAGCACCGCACCGAGCCGCTTCCGGCCGACTGGTGGCCGGTCAGCGTATTCAGCCGGTTCAACGAGCGCGACAACACCACCGTCCTCGACTGGGACGGCGATTGGATGCTGACCTACCGCTGCGACGACACCGGAAACACCGAGACCGTCGATATCCGCTCGGCCGGCTGCGTAAAGCTTCCGTGGCGGGTCGACTGGCCGATGCGCTGGGCCTATGAGCGCGTCGATTTCGAGCCTGCCGGTAAAGAGCATCACTCCGCCGGAGGCAGCTACGACACCGCCCGCGAAATCGCCTCCCGCGTCTACGGCTACGAGGCGCCGGTCAGCTTCAAGTACGACTTCATCAGCATTAAGGGGATGGGGGGGAAGATCAGCTCGTCGAGCGGAGAGGTAATCGCCATCGATGACGTGCTCGAAGTCTACCAGCCGGCGATTGTGCGTTATCTCTTCGCCGGTACCCGCCCGAACTCCGAGTTCGCCATCAGCTTCGACCTTGATGTGATCAAGATTTACGAGGACTACGACCGCTGCGAGCGCATTTACTACGGCATCGACGAGGTCGGCGAGAAGAAGCGGCTCAAAGAGTCACGCATCTACGAGCTTTCGCAGGTCGATGAGGCGTTCGCTCGGGCGGAAGCTGAGCGCGCTGAGGCAGGCGCCCGCGAGACCGGCGCTGTGGGGAGCGTCGCGTCAGGCGAACGGGCGCCCGGGGCCGCCGGAGCCGACGGCGATCCGCCGGCCGGTGCTCCGGACAGCGGCGTGCCGGCCGACGCCGCCGGGGGTCCCGACCCGACCGCCGCCCCCCGTACACCGCCGGTGCAGGTGCCGTTCCGCCATCTCTGCAATCTGCTCCTGATTACCGCCGGCGATATCGAGGCGGCGCTCGATCGTTTCGAGGCGGCGAACGAGGCGCACCGGATGTCCGCCGGGAACCGGGAGGACGCGCGGGTCCGCGCCCGCTGTGCCTGGAACTGGATTCAGAAACACGCCCCCGAAGATTTCCGCTTCTCGCTGCGTTCGGCCGGAGACGAGCCGGTCGAGCTCGGCGAGGCAGAGCACAAGGCCTTGCAGGCGCTCATCGGAGAGCTCGAAACCCGCTTCGACAGTCAGGATGAAAAGAGCCTGCAAAGCGCCGTCTACGCGATCGCGCGGTCGCACGATCTCGAACCGGCCGATTTCTTCGCCGTCCTCTACCGGGTGCTCATCGGGAAGGAGAAAGGGCCGCGGCTGGCCGGATTTCTCATGACCCTTGGCCGGGCGACCGTGCTCGAGATTCTCCGCCCGTACCGGGAGCGAACGAATGAGCAGGGGTGAACGCGGGATCGACGCCGGCAAACGCCGCGCAGGCGAGGCGGCCGCCGGCCGCTGCGTGAGAAGCGGGATGCGGGTCGGCATGGGTACCGGATCGACGGCGGTGTGGGCGATTCGCACAATCGCCGTGGCGCTCTCCGGCGGTTCGCTGCGCGATATTCTCGCGGTGCCGACCTCGAGCCAGGCGGAGTTCGAGTGCTTCGACGCAGGCATCCCGACGACCTCGCTCGCCGACCCGCGTGTCGGCGGGCACCTCGACATCGTGATCGACGGCGCCGACGAGGTCGATGCCGCCGGGCACGTGACGAAGGGGGGTGGGGCGGCGCTCCTGCGGGAGAAGGTGTGCGCGTACGCCGCCGACCGGGTGGCGATCGTGGTCACTCGGGAGAAGCATGTCGAGCACCTCGGGCTTGCCTTTCCGATTCCGGTCGAGGTGGTGCCGTTCGCTCTCGCGCCGGTTCGCTCGGCGCTGCTCGGGCGCGGCCTGGAAGTAACGCTTCGCCACGGTTCGGGGAAGATGGGACCGGTGGTCACCGACAACGGAAACTACCTGTTCGATGTGCGTCTTCCGGAACCTGCCGATGTCGTCGAACTCGAGCGCGAGCTCGAGTCGATTCCCGGCGTGGTCGCCGCCGGCATTTTCGCCGCGCGAACGTTCGACATCTTTACCGCCGAGTCCGACGGTTCGGTTACCGAACCAGCTTCCTGATCGTCTCGTCGCGCTGTCGCCACTTCGGGTGTACTTTCACCCGGAGGTCGAGGTAGACCGGCCGTTCGAAGATCTCTCCGAGCTCCTTCTGGCTCGCCAGGCGAATGGCGCGAATCATCTTTCCGCCTTCGCCGACGACGATTCCCTTCTGCGATTCGCGCTCGACGTAAATCACCGCGCGGCCCCGCAGGCACTCGCCGTCGCCGCCGACGCCGAAATCGAGCACATCGACGTAGAGCGCGTGCGGCAGCTCGTCGCGGGTCCTCAGCATCGCCTGCTCGCGCACTACCTCGGCCACCCGAAAGGTCGGCTCCTGATCGGTATAGTACTCGGCCGGATACATGAGCTCGCCCGCCGGCGCGAGTGAAAAGAGCGCACGTACGAGATCGTCGACGCCCTGTCCGCTCGTCGCGCTGACCGGCACCGTGCGGCCGGCGAGCTCACCGAGCGCGGCGGCGGCCTCCGCCGGGCGCCGCGAGGCGATATCGGCCTTGTTGAGCGCGACCACGCTCTTGTCGAGATGTGGCCGGAGCGCATCGAGCAGCGATTGCTCCTCGGCTCCCGACTCTCTCGCGAGATCGATGACCGCCAGCACGATGTCTGCATCACCCAGTTCTTCGGAAACAAGCGAACGCATCGCGCGGTTGAACTTCTTTGTGCTGTTGTGGTAGCCGGGTGTATCGATGAACACCAGCTGCCCGCGATCGTCGGTGTAGATACCGCGCACGCGGTTTCGGGTTGTCTGGGGGACCGGCGTTACTATCGATATCTTGTAGCCGCAGATGCGGTTCATGAGCGTCGATTTGCCGACCGACGGCCGGCCGA
>SLIN01000358.1 GCA_007135605.1 Spirochaetales bacterium
AAGCCGACGAACGGCGACTCGGCTATCTCATGCTCGGAGGCGATTCCTCGCAGAGTGAAGGAGACACGCACATTGGAGTTGCAGCAGAGTAGTCTCAGTTCCCGCAACGTTCTCGTTCCCGTCATCTCGGTAATAGTCGCGCTCCTCGTCGGATCGATCTTCATTCTGATCGTCGGAGAGAATCCGCTGTACGCGTATCGCGTTCTCTTCACAGAGTCGTTCGGCAGCGTGCGCGGGATCGCGGCAACCCTGCAGCGTGCAACCCCGCTGATTTTCACCGGGCTCGCGGTTGCCTTTGCGTTTCGCTGCGGCCTGTTCAACATAGGTGCCGAGGGGCAACTCTACGTCGGAGCGATGGCTGCGGCGATCGTCGGAGTTTCGTTTCCAGGGTTGCCGAGAATCATACATCTTCCGCTGGCTGTCGGCGCCGGTATGGCTGCGGGAGCTGTTTGGGCCGCGGTGCCGGGCATCCTCAAGGCGAAACTCGGTGTACACGAGGTCATCAACACGATTATGATGAACTTCCTCGCCTATTACCTCACCGACTTTCTTGTTACCGGACCGTTCCACGGGGACCGGTGGGCGCCGGAGACGAACCGGGTCGCCGAGTCGGCCACGTTCGAACGCCTCTTTCTCCCGACGAGGCTCAACGGCGGGATAATTCTCGCGCTCGTCATAATCGCAGTCGTATATATCATCCTGTGGAAAACGCGGACCGGCTACGAGATCAGGGCGGTCGGATTCAATCCGGACGCGGCCGAGTACGGCGGAATCAGTGTTTCCCGGAGCATGATACTCACATTCGTGATCAGCGGCGCGATTGCCAGCCTCGCCGGGGTCGAGCAGACACTCGGCGTGCACGGACGGTTTATTCAACGTTTCTCCCCGGATCTCGGTTTCATCGGCATTGCAGTTGCGCTTCTCGGTAAGAACCACCCTGTCGGCGTTTTCTTCGCCGCCGTGCTTTTCGGAGCCCTTCGAACGGGCGGAGCGGCAATGGACCGACTGACCGATGTACCGCGGGAAGTGGTGGTAATCATTCAGGCGATCATCATCATGCTGGTCGCCGCCGACGAGCTCACGCGCCGGCTCGTTACGAGACGGAGGAAGGGTTGAGATGGTGTGGGACTACGTCACCTACCTGATCAACGCCACGGTCCTGTCCGCCGCCCTGCGCATGGCCACGCCGCTTATCTTTGCGTCTATGGGCGGTATCTTCTCCGAACGCAGCGGAGTCATCAATATCGGGCTCGAGGGCATGATGCTCATCGGCGCGTTCATGGGAATGCTCGTTACCTTCTACACCCAGAACCCGTGGATCGGGCTCATCGGCGCGATGTTGAGCGGGGCGATCGTCGGCTTCGTCCACGCTCTCTTCTCCGTGCGCTACAAAGTTGACCAGGTCGTAAGCGGCACGGCTATCAATATTTTCGCGGTAGGATTCACGGTGTTTATGCTCCGCACGGTATTCGGCGTTGCGGGCACGTCGCCGGCAGTTCCGAGGATTCCCACTGTTGCCGTTCCCGGCTTGAGCCGGATCCCGGTGGTCGGAGAGATCATCGGGTTTCAGAACCCGATGGTATACATCGCACTTATTCTCGTCGTATTCGTCCATATCTTCCTTTTTCGAACCGTATGGGGTCTTCGCCTTCGAGCGGTCGGGGAGCATCCGAAAGCGGCCGATACGGTCGGCATAAACGTATTTCTCACTCGCTATCTCGCCGTCACAACCAGCGGCGCGCTCGCCGGGCTCGGTGGGGCATATCTTGCCATCGCGCATCTGAGCCGGTTCGGCGACGGCATGACAGCCGGTCGAGGCTTTATCGCGCTCGCGGCGATGATCTTCGGTAAATGGACCCCGTTCGGTGCGCTCGGTGCAGCCATCCTGTTCGGATTCGCCGACGCGGTGCAGATGCGCCTTCAGGAGGTGGGCATTCCCCGCCATTTCGTGCTCATGCTTCCGTACGTTCTCACGATGGTTGCCCTCGCCGGTTTCATAGGACGCGCGACACCGCCCAAGGCGATCGGTAAACCGTACGAGAAGGAATAGCACGCGATCGCCGTGATCCGGTACGCCGAAAGACACTCGGCGCCCATACGCCGCTCGCCGTTACACTTCAGCCACGGGAAATCGAACGCGAATCGTCGTGCCTTCGTCCGAATCGGCGAGCAGCTCTCCGCCTATCTGATCGGTTAAAGCACGAACGATCTCGAAACCGAGTGAATCTGCAGCAATTGGGTTAAGATACTCCGGCAGCCCTGTGCCGTTGTCCGCAACGGTAAGCTCACAGCGATCGGGGCCGAGACGTCGCAACGCAACGCGGATCCGACCCGCTGTCCGGTCGCGAAAGGCGTGCTTGAGCGCGTTTGCCAGGAGCTCATTCAATATCAGCCCACACGGCACCGCGCGGGTAATATCAAGAGGGAGAGGATCGAAGTCATAATCGAGCTCGATGTTTTTGCCCCCCGCCCTGGTTTGGACGAGACGGCCCGCCATCGTTGCGATGTAGTCACCCATATCGACATCGACAAAGCTCCCGGACTGGTAGAGTTTATCGTGGACCGTAGCAATCGAGTGTATCCTGTCCACACTTTGGTGGAACGCTTCGTGCGCGCGTCGCTCGCTGTCGATCCGCGCTGCCTGCAGATTGAGCAGACTGGTAACTACGTTCAGATTGTTGTTGACACGGTGATGGATCTCGCTGAGCAACACCTGCTTCTCTCTCAGATCGCGGCGAATACGCTCATCGGCATGCTTGCCTTCGGTAATGTCCCGGATGACACTGATTACGCCGGCTCGCCAGCCGAGCTGGTCGTCGATCGGACGAACGCTGACAACGGTATCGATAATCCGGCCGTCCTTCCGTCGCATACGCAGCTCGCCGCGAAACGTCTCACCCCGTTCGAGCGCCTCTTCACTCTCGCGCCCGAAGCGCTCGAAGTGTTCCAGGTCGACGTGAAGCAGCTCCGTCGATCGCCCGACAAGCTCATCGCGGTCGTAGCCGAACACCTGTTCGGCCGCCGTATTACAGTCCAGAATGAGTCGATCACTCGGTCGAACTGTGAGTACCGCTTCGCCGATCCCCTGAAGTGTCGCGTGAAACAGGCGCTCATACGAGTTCAGGCGTTCCGCCAGCAGTTCGGCCCGAAGACTCCGATCGCCTCTTCGGGCCAGCCAGTACACGAGCAGCGCCGTTACCCCCACGTACAGAAGCCCTTTCGCCAGTTGTGCGACCGCGTACGTTGCTTGTTCGGCGACGAGCATCTCAACGAGAGAATCGGTAGCGAAAATCCAGAGCGCGCCGAGCCCGGCATACACGAGCGCGATAAAGGCCGGGCTGCAACGGGTCAAGCGAACCCCGCGCTTTCCGGCCTGCCGCGACGTATCCGATACCGAAAGCACCGATGTCCAAAGCTCTTCCAGGTCGTTCGCCACCGTAATACCCCCGCCGACAAGTTACTGACACGGAAATCGTATCACGGTTTGTCGCGTTCCGGGTTGCGATCCCCGCTGACGGTGTACCGTTACTTCTCCACCGATCTGTTCGACGAGCACATGGATCAACTCCAAACCGAACGACCCGCTCTGGCCGGCTTCCATCGATCGTTCGTCGACGTCGCCGTTGTCACCGTACCACAGTGTGACTTCGTCTTGACCGGCCGTTGCGGAAACGCGAATCACCGGGTCCTTTACATCTTTGAACGCATGTTTCACGGAGTTGGTAATCAGCTCATTCAAGACGATGCCGAGCGGTGAGAGTACTTCCGGCGAAAGATCCACCTCCGGAAGATCGAGCTCGGTCCGTACCTGCTTCAGATCGCGAAAGAGTCCGACGATCTCTTCGACCAAAGGCGGTAGATACTCGCCGAGACTCAGTCGGCGGCGAAACTCGGAGCGATAGAGTTTATCATAGAGCACCATCATACTCTGAACGCGCCCGGCGGCATCGCGGAGCACCTCGCTGCACTCCGAGTCACCCACCCGGCTCGATTGAAGATTGAGCAAACTGCCGATCGTGCTCATGTTGTTCTTGATGCGATGGTGCGTTTCGCGAAGAAGCAGCTCCTGTTCGCGAAGCAGTGACGTGATCCTCCGCTCGGCTTCGAATCGTTCGGTCACATCACGAGCGACCATGAGCGTCTGTCTCGGTCCGTCGGCTTCCCCCTCGGTCGGGGTCAAACGCGCCTCGAACCGCCGGTGCCCGGCCGGAACATCGAGTGAAAACTCGACACTCTGCAGCGCGGAACTGTCTATGCAGCGGCCAATCGCATCGAGAAGAAGATCGGCGACTTCCGCGGGAAGCACCGATTGGAGATACGCTCCGCGCAACTGATCCGGATCGCGGTACAACAGATCGTATTCGTGGGTCAGTATCTCGAGGACACGACCGTACTCGTCCATGATGAAATTGAGATCGGGCATCGCCCGTACGAACGCGCGCAATCTGTTCTCCCGCTCTTTCAGTGCCGTACGTGAGCGTTCGGCCTGGATTGCCAACGTCAGTGCATCTGCGATCTCCTGCAGCGTCGTGATCTCGTCGCTACTCCAACGGTGCGGATGCGGCGAATCGAGACAAAGCAAACCTGCGAGAGTACTCGAATGGGTAACCGGAACGTCGAGCACCGCGCGCGTCTTTCCCGCTTTCATTGAGTCGAGGAGCGGCGCCATTACCGGTTCCCGCTCTACGTCGTATACCGCGAGCGGAGTACCGGAGCGCAGAGCACGCAGATAATCCGGTGCATGCGTCAAGTCGGCCTGGAGTCCCCGGAGAGCCGGCATTCCGTGCGGATCGGCCGACGAAAGCACCGCAAGCGTCCCGGTTTCATCGACGGTCGAGTAGGCGGAGCGGAAATCGGGGAAATGGGAGCTGAGCTCGGTCACGGTATAGTCGATAATCTGTTGCAGCGACCGGCCTTCGAGAACACTCCGCGCGATATCTCTCATCCAATCCGCACGGAACTCTCGATGCCTTCTGCTCCCGGGTTCCGCCGAGGCGTGCCGTCCCGTTTCGTCGTTCACTTGGGATTTCGTCTCGTTCATTTCTTGTTCGTGTGCACAGCGTCGCACCTCCAGGGAGCGACACCTACCGACCAACAGCTATCGGGTACTCTACCAGAAACCGTATGCGGTTAGCCATCGATACTCCGGATGCGACCGCAGGGCTTTGCTGCTCCCACAGTTTCGTCAACACTCTCCCGTCGTCGAATTCGTCCGCGCAACGCGGGCGTGATAACTGGACTCGACATCTGTGTACGTGCAGAATCCTGCGTACAAATGAAAAATGTGCACTCTACAGATGACGGACGGATGATTTCGCTGAAAAAACGTCGTTCTTCGGTCTTCGTACCTATGGTCTCGCTCGTCGTAACCGCGTTTGCGGGCGGCACGGGAGCAGCGGGGCTGGTGAGCGCTGCAGTGGCTACGCCGATTACGATGGTTGGTGCGCTTGTCGGCATTCTTGCCTCGGTGCGGCTCTGGAAGCGTTTAAGGGAACTAACGACGCTGTCTCGGGAACTGCAGGGAACACTTGAAGACCGAGAACGTGTACAGACCGAGGTCGACCGGCTACTCCAGGCAAACGACGAACAGGTCGGTTCGCTTATTTCCGGTATTCGTGACGGACTTCGCATTAACGACACTGTGCAACAGCAGGTTAACGAGATCGACGAAGGCGCCGGTAAACTCGGGTCGTCGGTTAAAGAAAGCTCGAAGTCGCTCGAGGAAGTGCGAAAGCGGGTGAATACTTTTCATGAGCAGGTCGAATCCCAGTCGAGCGCGGTCGTGGAAACATCAACCTCTCTGGAACAGATGAATGCAAATCTCAATAACGTCTCCGGTGTCGTGAACAAACGTCGCGAGCGCGTTGAGGAGCTTGTTACACGATCGAAAGAAGGGGAAGCGCAAGCCGAAAAGACCGACTCGGTGATCGAACACATCAACGCTCGTGTTGACGACATGATGTCCGTTATCGGCATGATCGACGATATCGCCGCGCGTACGAATCTGCTTTCCATGAATGCTGCTATCGAGGCCGCGCATGCCGGCCAGGCGGGCGCCGGATTCGCCGTTGTGGCGGACGAAATCCGAAAGCTTGCCGGGTCGACGGCAGAGAACGCGCGCGGGATTTCCGCGACTCTACAGAAAACGGTGGACGAGATTAGCGAAGCGCGCAACCTCGTCGGTGAGAGTTTGTCCTATTTTCGTAGTTTCCGAAATGAAGTTCAGGAAGTATCGGAGGCGTTTATCTCGATTGAACAGGCAACCGGAGAAATCGCCGGAGGCAGCGGCGAGATTCTGAGCTCGGTGTCGACGCTTCGCGATGTCACCGGCGAAATACAGGGTGCCGCTGGAGATATCGAGAATCATATTCGCGGAATTCACGAAAAGCTCGAAGGAATGGTTTCGGTCAGCGAACACACCGACGGGAACTCACAACGAATCGACGGTGTGCTGAAGCAGAATAACCAGGTGCTCAGCCGGCTCATCAGCACAACCGTCGAGTCGGTGTATGCGGTTGACGCGCTTCGAAGCAGCCTGTACACGCACGGAGCGGAACTGATGAGCGCTCGGGTTACCGCGCTTCACTATTTGGGCTGGGCGAGCCGCGTGCGTCGCATGATCGATTCCCGCTCGAGTGAGCTTGAGAAACACCGGGTGCCGACCGCGGAGAAGAGCTGGGTGTACAAGTGGCTTACCTCCGGTCCGGGACGAATTCTGCAGGGGCACGTGGAGTACGACGGATTCCTTCCGGTTCACCGGGAGTTTCATAAGGTGCTCGGGGAGGTGATCGTGATGGCACATCAGTATCCCGAGGATTATCGTACCGCGGAACAGGATGCGGAGCTTGAGAAGGCGTATCGTGGCCTGCTCTCAAAAGTTGAGGAACTCCTGAAGGCTCTCGAAGCATTGGGAGTCTTTCTGGAGCGACGCTGGACCGAGCTTGTTCGCGAAACGATGCGGTTAGATCGGGCCGCCTGAGCGGACTTCTCTCCACCGCTCTCGCCGGAATACGATCGGTCGCAGAATCAGGAGCACATATGTGCCTATCGGTTCTCGGATGCGAATCGTTTCTCGGCGAACACTCTTCCGCTTGCCTTCCGGCCAACTTGGGCCATAATAGAGATTGAAGTATCGATTGCCGATGGTTCAGGAGGCGGATATGCAGAGTGCAGAGGAAGTACGGTCCCAGGTCGAGAAACTCATCGGGGAGGATCCGACGCTTACGGACCCAACAAAGATTTTTGCCCGAGTAGACAAGGTCGGCCCGGTGTTCAAGAAGCGGCTCCGAGTGACGGTCGAAGGGAAGGTCGCCAGCGAGCGGGAGAAGCAGAAGATCGAGCAGATACTGAACGCGCACTATCACGACTCGCTCGTCATTAATAACCAGGTCGTTGTTCAGGCGCACCAGACACACAGCGCGGTTTGAGCCGTCCGTCGCTTCCGTTGCCGGTCGTAACCGGCAACACACATATGCTTTCTCCTGCCACGTCGAACGCCGTTGAACAGTTTTTTGCTTGAGGGCGTTTTCGGTATGGACAGATTAGTCTTTATCGATCAGAATATTTTATTAGAGATAATGGCGATATAAGTCCATACGGAGAAGTATGGCCCATGCCTGCACTTCCGGGGGGAGGGAGCAATGGAAGACGCAGCTATCTCAGCCCTACTCCTTCCCATCCGGGAACAAGCAGAGTCGCTCGATCCGTTGAAGGAACAGCTGCGAAACGCCGGCTGTCGCGTAAGCGTCACCCGGTCTTTACCGGAGGCGGTCACACTTCTGGAGAACGGCCCGCGAATCGACCTCGCGATTGTCGCCACGAACGGTGGAGACTGCGATGCGGTGACCGAAACCGCGCAAGCGATCGCCGACACGAGCGATCTGCCGATTCTTTTTTTCGTCGATCCTGCC
>SLIN01000329.1 GCA_007135605.1 Spirochaetales bacterium
CCAGGACGAAGCCGCGCAGCGCAATCGTCAGATTGCGCGAGAGCGGCGTAGTGAACTCGATCGCGAAGCGATCGAGCCGGCCCAGCCTGCGCCGGAGACGGCGCCACGTCTGCAAGCTGGGCTTTGCTTCTCAAAGTCCAGTGGCGGCCAGTTTGCCCTTGAGAAAAGGGCCAGGCTTGCAAGCTGGGCTTCATTTCGTGAAGTCCAGTAGCGCCCCGGACGCGTACTGTCGCTCACTGTCGCTTCTGCTCGAGATACTGATCGACGGCATCGTCGTCTATGTAGCCGAGTTCTATAGCAATCTCCCCGAAGAGGCGATCAGGCGAATCGGCCTGTTTCGCAAGCACTTCATCTCGCTGCTCGGCAGTCAGGGCTCCGATTCTGACCAAAAACTCGCCTATGCGATCACTCGACGTTTCCTGTGACACGGTCAGCTTACCTCCGGTCCTGACGGGTACTTGTGTCTAACATACCTTTCCGCTCCCGCGAAAGTGCACTCGTGAATGGCGTCGGTCTATTTCCGTCGGTGATGACGAGCTTGCCGTAACGCCTGCAGAAAGGCCTTGTCCGGTTCGGGAGAGCGTGGGATGATCTGAACTCATGTCGTTGGAAAGGCCGAAGCACTTTCGAGAGTTCGATATAGTACTTGTTGGGGCGACCGGATTCACCGGACGTCTGGTGGCGAGTTTCCTCGCGAGACGAACACAGCGCACGACGTCCACCGCCGCCGTTCGCGTTGCACTTGCCGGGCGGGATGCCGAGAAGTTGCAGGCACTGGCGGCGGAACTGCGGCGTACGTACGATGCCGAGTTGCCGGCCGTATCGATCGACCTCTCGCAGCGTGCTTCGGTTACCGCAATCGTCGCACGGTCTCGTGTAGTCCTGACAACCGCCGGACCGTTCGGTATGTACGGAAACGATCTCGTCGCCGCGTGCGCGGCGGCGGGAACTCACTATGTGGACCTCTCTGCCGAGATACCCTGGATTCGGTCGATGATTCTGGCGCACGAGCGAACCGCACTCGCAAGCGGCGCCTGTATCGTCCACTGCGGAGGCTTCGACTCGGTGCCGAGCGACATCGGAGTCCTGCTGCTTCGTGAACATATGGCTGCATGTAGCCTCGGGGTGCCGGACGCCGTCCGCACGGTCATCCGGCGGACGCGCGGTGGGGTCAGCGGGGGGACAATCGCAAGTATGTTCAACATCCTCGAGCGCGCGCGCAGAGAGCCGGAGGTGCGCCAGGCGCTCGCCGATGAGGACTGTTTGTGCGTCGGCCCCGGGGTCGTACCCGGCGACGGGCACGTGGAACCGAACGAGCAGAGGGCTCCGGGACGAAACGGTTACCTCGGCGTACCTCGGTTCGACCGGAGGTTGCAAAGCTGGACAGTGCCGTACTTCATGGGGGCGATCAACAGCCGGGTCGTACGCCGGTCAAACGCGCTTGCGGGACATCCGCTCGGGGTCGATCCCGATTATCGGGAGTGCTTCGCCTTTGGAGGCGGACCGATCGGCCTCCTCCGGGCGATTTTCACCGCTGTCGCCGGTGCGCTTTTCGTGCTCCTGCTGCTTTTTCCGCCGACGCGCTGGATACTGCGAGCCTTGGTACTGCCGAAACCGGGACAAGGGCCGAAATCGGCGGTGCGCGGCAAAGGATGCTTTGAGCTCACAGTGCACGGGTATACCGGCGAGCGCAAGGCCGATGAAGCCGGACACGTGCGTGTTTCGAGCGACCGTGACCCGGGCTACGGTGCGACAGCGATAATGATCGCCGAATGCGCGCGCTTGCTCGCCCGGGAGACACCGCCTGCGGGGTTTCACACTCCGGCGAGCGCTTTCGGCGGACCACTGGCGAGCGCACTCACCGACTCCGGAGTGCGCTTCGACGTGTCGCCGGTGGAGTCAGCCGGAAATCTCAGTCGCCGCGCTTCGGTGCCGCCGCCGGCGCAGCAACGAACAGAGTGAAGTACACTCCGGCGAGCACGAGCATGATCGAGTAGGTGGCCATGAGCGCGGTGGTGTTCCACAGCTCGATGATCGCACCGGAGATCGGCCCGCCGGCGGCTACAGCCGACACCCAGAGCATCCGGTAGAGATTCTGATAGGTTGCGCGCATTGCCGGGTGTGAGGCGTCGTCGACGAAGCTCACTCCGCCGGTATAGAGCAGGGCGAAGCCGACCCCGTGGAGCAGGCTGACGGCTGCGAAAATCCAGGTCGACGGGGTGGCGGCGAACACAACGAACAGCGCGAGCTTCAGCGCTTGGACGGCGATACCGAGCTGGATCATGCGGGGAGCGCCGATTCGGCGGATCAACACCCCGCCGTTGAACATAACCGGGATCTCCGGTGCGACCGAGGCGGCGAAGGTCAGCCCCATGATAACGAACCCCGCTCCGATCTCGTCGAGGAAGTATCCGGTAAACAGAAATGCACTGTTGACGCCGAGCGACTCGAAGAACGCGAACGCGAGGAAGCGCCGGAAGCGGACGTTTTCTTTAAGATGCCGCCATGGAATGCGTACCGGTTCCGCACGCATCCGCGCTCCGGAGCCGGAAACCGCCGCAACCCCGACAAAGCCGGCGGCAAACAGGGTGAAGGTCCAGGCAATCTGGCCGGTGCGCGAGAGAATGACCGCAATGAGCACCGTCGAGATGATGAATCCGACCGAGCCGAGCAAGCGGATCTGCCCGTACTCTCCGGCCTGTCCCCGCGTTTGGTGGAGATGGTGAAGCGTCTGCGAGTCGATCAGCGGTGCGATCGGATGCAGGCAGAAGCCGGCGATCGCCGTGCCGATGAAGGTGATCGTAACCGTATTGGCGAACGACAAAGCGCCGAAAAAACCGGGTAACGCAAGGATCGCTGCCCCGACCGCGACTCCCGCCGCGCACATAGTGAGCACCCTGCTGCCGATGCGGAAACGGTCGGAGACATAGCCGGCCAGCGGAGTGGAGAGCAACACCAGTCCGTTGAACACGAGCAGAACGATGCCGACGAGATGGTTCGCCGTACGTCCATCCTCGAAGACGAGTATTCGCGAGAGGTAGAGGGTGAAGTACGGTACGGCGAAGCCGAACGCGAAGTAGAAGCCGAAGTTCAGCAGCGACACCCGCGTCCGGCTGTACGGAGATATCTCTGATTCGTGCATCGCGTCACCGACGATCGTACCGCGATCTGTCACCGGCTGCATACGACCGGCACTCCCCCACGGCGGCGAAAGGCCGTCCTTTCGGACGGCGGCGAAAGTTCGGCAGCGTTCAGGAGCTGTGCGTGAACTGCGGCAGATAGTCGCGGTTCACGGCAAACATCTCATCTGTCATCTCGCGAATCTCCTCCAGACTGAGAACCGCGGAGGTCAGCGGATCCATGCAGATCGCGTGGAAGATCTTCCTCGGATCGCCTTCGAACGACGCTTCGACTGTAAGGTCCTCACATCGGGCGTTGATGTTGTTGAGTATTGCGAGATGGTCCGGCAGCGGCCCGACGTGCATCGCGTCGAGACCGCGTTTCGAGGCGAGCACCGGCACCTCGACGCACGAACCGGCCGGCAGGTTATCGATGAGCCCGGTATTCAACACGTTGCCGTTGAAGGTGAACATCTCGTTATCGCCGACGATCGCGTTGAGAATATAGGCTGCGTATTCGTGCCCCCGCTCGAGATCGATTTCGTCCTGCGCGAGCCACTCTTCGATATCGTGTTTCCAGTCGTTCTCCCGCCGGAGATATTCGTCGCGGATGTAGGCGTAATGGCCCGGATTCCAGTTCGTTCCGTGGGTACAGTACTTCTCGATGAGATCGGGGCGCTTGCGGAACCATGCGTTGTACTCGGAGTTGTGTCCCGACGACTCGGTCACATAGTAGTCGAGATGGAGAAACATCTCGTTTCTAACCAGCTCGGCGCCGTAAATTTCCTTTCGTTCCTCGATAGCCCGGCGGATGAGCGGATAGGCGTCGGCGCCGTTCCACTTGTACTCGAGATACCACGCCTGATGGTTTATTCCGGCGCAGAGATAGGTTGTCTCCTCCATTGGAGCCCCGATCCACTCGGCGAGCATCTCCGCGGTGCCCTGCACGCTGTGACAGAGTCCGGTGATGGGCAGTTCGCTTCTCGACTGCATGGCACGGCAGAGCATCGGCATCGGATTGGTGTAGTTGAGCACGACCGCATTCGGTGCGTAGCGTTCGACATCGCGCACGATCTCCATCATGACCGGTATGGTGCGAAGCGCCCGGAAGATGCCGGCAGGGCCGCGTGTGTCGCCGACGTTGATATCGACTCCGTACTTTTTCGGGATTTCGATGTCGTGCCGCCACACGTGCACGCCGCCGGCGAGTATCGTTATAACCACCCCGTCCGCGTCCTGGAGCGCCTCCTGCCGGTCTGTCGTCGCCGTCACCTTCGCGCGGTACTTCCCGGCGGCGATGATCTTTTTTACCGCCTGCTCGATGTAACCGAGCCGGTCGCTGTCGATATCCATAAGGCAGATGTGGCAGTCGGCGAACGCCGGAAAGGTCAGAATATCTTTGACCAGTTTCCTGGTGAAACCGAAGCTGCCGGCCCCGATAAACGTGAACTTCTTCATCTCGTTCTCTAGCCTCCGGAGGATACCTTACGTCCGCCGTCCCGATCGTGGTATGACTTGAAGTCGGCGAATTATGGACGAAAGTCGGAATCGGTCCCACTCATTGAGCGCTGATCCAGTCGATGAGTCCGCGTTGAGCGTGTACTACGCCGGAAGCGAGGAGTGCGCGCCCGGACACCTGTGGGGCGGTGTGCGTGATCACTATCTGCTTCACGTGATCGAGACGGGGTTCGGTACGTTCGCCGGGCCGGGAGGCGAGCATATGCTCGGCCGTGGCGATCTGTTTCTCGCCTGCCCGGGGGAGCTCGTACGATACCGGGCCGATGAACGGAGGCCGTGGACCTATCACTGGATCGGTTTCGGGGGCGTCGCCGCCGGCGACGTTCTGAAGAGAGTATCGCTGCCGCACCGGTCGGCAGTCTCTTCGCTGCGATCCCCCCAAATGCTCCGGCCGCTCCTCGAAGCACACGAGCGACTCAAGGCGGAGTTGCGCGGCGGCGAGGAGCGGCATTTCGCCACGGTGGCCGCCCTCTACGCGGTATTGCAGTTGCTGGCCGAGGGACTGGGCGGTGTGCCGCCGAGCGAACCGGGCTTCGATCGTCCTGAATCGGCAGGCCCCGAGTTCGTCGGAGTTGAGTCCACACGGGGCGAGCCGGGCGGCGCCGGGTCCGACTCCACCGGTCCGACATCGGACCGAGTGGCGGTGAACGACGTGCCTATGCACGCCCGGACGACAACCAACAGATATCTGCGTGCCACCTTTGAATACATCCGCAAGAACTTCTCCCGCCCGATGACGATCGAAGAGATGGCCGGTCACATCGGGGTGAGCCGCAAGCACCTTTCGGCGGTGGTTCGGCGGGAGTCGGGTAGAACGCCCCGAAAGCTCCTCGCCGAGTTTCGTCTCTCTACAGCCGAACGCATGCTCGCCGAAACCGACTTGAACGTCGGAGATATCGCCCGCTCGTGCGGATACAGCGATCCGTTGCTCTTCTCGCGCCGCTTTCGCAATATGTTCGGATATCCGCCGTCCGCGATCCGGGGCAGGCGGCCGCGGGCGGCGTCCCACCGGCCGATTGAGTAATTCCCGCGGCCGACACCTGCCCACTTTGCAAGCCGGCTACCACGCGGTCCACCCACCGTCGACCGGCACGGTTGCGCAGTTGACCATCCCCGCCTGTTCACTCGCGAGGTAGACGACGGCGCAGGCAACATCATCAACCTCCGCCAATTCTCCTTTCGGGATTTTGGCGAGAACAAGTCGGCGGAAGTCGGGATCTTTGAGCCGGTCCCGGGTCAGGTTCGTTTCGATGAATGTCGGTGCGACGGTGTTTACGGTAATTCCGAACTCCGCCCATTCGACGCCGAGGGCGCGAGCGAGGTTGATGAGGGCTCCTTTGGTCGCGCAGTAGACGCTCTGCCCCCGGATTCCCACGAGGCCCGACTGGCTGGAGATGAAGATCACGCGTCCGAAGCCGTTGCGCGCCATTGTCGGAAGCAGCGCCCGGGCACAGAAGAATCCGCCGCGGACATTCGTATTGAAATGGTCGTCCCAATTGTCGCGGTCGACATCCTGAGTCGGAGTGGGGCGGTTGATTCCGGCGTTATTGACGAGGATGTCGATGCGGCCGAGCTCGGAGAGAAGCTCCGCTGTCGCGCTCTCGATCTGTCCGAGGTCGCGAACGTCGAGGGCGCGGGTAGTGACCGCACCTCCTGCCCGGCGACACAGATCGGCGGTCTCGTCGAGCTCGACCTCCGGTTTATCGGTAATGGCTACCGTGCAGCCGGCTTTCGCCAGTCGCACCGCGATCGCCTGCCCGATTCCCGTGGCCGCCCCGGTCACGAGCGCATGTTTGCCTGCTACGTTAAACACGTTCCACCTCCGGAATAGCACCGAGCGAGGCTCGACTGCGCGATGACGGCACCGTGAAGGTGCCGGGCTCGAGTTCCCATTATACACGAGGTTTCGGCGGCCGGAGTGCAGCCGGCTGCCCATGCGGCTGCGGATACGCAAGCATGGAGACGCCTTCGGTTTCGCTGAACGGCCGGCTGCCCATGCGGCTGCGGATACGCTGCGCGCCTTCCGGACATCTCATGTAGAATGTCCTCTCATGGTTATCGCGCACGCCGACTGGTCGGCACACCCGCGGAAGCGATGGATGGCGGTGGCGCGCGGGTCGGACGATGCGCTTGAGGTCTCACGCCCGTGCGAAGTCGGCCCTCCGGCCACGCTTCTGCAGCGACTTGCCGCCCGCGGCGACGGTCCGCTTGTCATAGGCTTCGACTTTCCACTCGGCGTCCCGCTCGCCTATGCAGAGCGCGCCGGAGTGAAGAGCTTTCGCGAGCTCCTCGCCCGGGCGGGGAAGGGCGAGCTCGCCCGCTTCTTCGAGCCGGCCGAAACGCCCGACGAGATATCCATCGCTCGTCCCTTCTACCCGAGGCGTCCCGGCGGTACGAGACGGCGGCAGCTTGTAGATGCGCTCGGTCTCACCGGCTTCGAAGAGCTTCTTCGTCGATGCGATCGCGCCACCTCCGGTCGCGGCGCGGCGGCCGCGCTCTTCTGGACGCTCGGCGGGCAGCAAGTCGGCCGGGCGGCGATCTCGGGATGGCGCGATGTGCTGCAGCCGGCGCTCGCCGATCCGGAGACTGACATCGCCTTGTGGCCGTTTGACGGGGAGTTCGACGCGCTGATAACCGACCACCGGATTGTCGTCGCCGAAACCTATCCGCGCGAGGCCGCGCTGCAGGTCGGCCTCGGCGCTCCCGGCGGCAGCTGGAGCAAACGCTCCCAGCGCGACCGGGCGGGCAAGGCCCCGCAGCTTCTCCGCTACGCTGAGCGGGTAGGCCTTACCATCGATCCGGCGCTTCGCGGAGATCTGGAAGATGGGTTCGGCGCCGGCGCGACCGGTGAGGATAAATTCGACGCCACCCTCGGCCTGCTTCTGATCGCAGGAGTTCTCGCCGGCCGATGCCCTCCAGGCACTCCGCCGCCGGGCGAGATCCGCCGTATCGAAGGCTGGATCCTCGGTCAAACATATCCGTCGACCGGCGAGGTCGGCTGAATCCGGCGGCTGGGGGAGAACGTGATCGAGGTATCTGCGTATCCGCCGACCGGCGGCGAACACCGCTGACCCCGGGGCGAGACCGCACGCGCTGCCCATGCGTACCACGCCGCACGATGATACGATTGAAGCGATGAATCTCACCGTCCGTCCGGTCACCGAGGACCTCCTGCCCGCCCTCGAGTCACTCTTCGGCGACGGCGGGGCCGCCTCCCG
>SLIN01000323.1 GCA_007135605.1 Spirochaetales bacterium
CGCCCGGACATACTCCGACAGCCCTACGTGTCTGACGAATCTTCAGCTGGAGCGGCACGATGAAAATGAAGAGGATCACGATGCGTAGGTGCGCGGTTGCGCTGATCATGCTTCTCGTGGCCTCCGGATTCGCCACCGCCGGAGATGGCGATCGATCGTCCGGCTGGATCTACGTACCGAACGCCGCCGACGGAACGATCTCGGCGATCGACACACGCGGCGGGCGAGTGCTCTGGCGGCTGACGGTCAGCGAAGGGAGCAACGGACGACCGGCGGAGGCGGCGCACGGCATTGCGATTTCCCCCGACGGATCGACCCTCTATGCCGGCGACGCGGCAACCGACGAGCTGGTCATTATCGATACGGGCGCGCGCGAGGTGATCGAGCGCGTATCTATCTCCCACGGGGTACACGGAATCGATATCAGCCCCGACGGCAGCGCCGTTTGGGTCGGCGGCTCCGACCGCGATCGATTCTGGCTCGGACAGCTTTCGGTGGTGAGTACCGAATCGCGCTCGGTCGAGGCTGTCGTAGCCCCGGGCGTCGGAAGCGCTGCGCACGTTTCGTTCACGCCCGACGGATCGCGGGTCTGGGTCGCCTCGACAACGACGAATGTGGTGTGGGTGGTGGATTCGGCCGCGACGAGTTTGAGCACGGTTGTACCACTGATCGGGGACCGTCAGCACGACACCCGCTCCCCCGAGGGGGAGGCAGGCTACATTGGCATTAACGAGGTCGCGGTGTCTCCGGACGGCAGCTCCGCATACGCGGTCGGCCCGGAAAGCGCGATCCTTTTTCGAATCGATGTGGCGACCGGCGAGGTGACCGCTCAGCGACAAGGCGAGCCTCGCGCTCACGGGGTAGTGGTTTCGCCCGACGGAAACGAAGTATGGGTCGCTAACCGCTCCGGGTCGTTGAGCGTATTTGATGCCGAGTCGCTCGAGCCGCTGGCGAACGTACCGATGGGCAACTATGCAAATCACGTCGCATTCGACGACGGTGGCGAATACGTGTTCGCCACCGGCGAGAGTACCGTGGTCGTCATCGACGCACAGTCACGGGAGCGGGTTCACACGATCGAAACGGGCCGCGAGCCGCACGAGATCGCGGTGGATCGCGGGCGCCGGACATCCGACTGAGAGACACCGAGCGAGTGACATCGCTCCAGCACCATCAACCCAACATAAGGAAGTTCATCATGAGAAGCATTAACGGATTTCGGGCGCGGTTGTCGACGGGAGCCATAGCGCTCATTCTACTGGCAGTGGCAGCGACCGCATTGCAAGCTGACAGCGGCGACGATTCAATTCGACGAAGCCGAGCGGCCGGAATCGATGTCGCTGTGAGTCTCGAAGACCTCGATTCGCTCGCCGGCGGCGAAATCGATTATCTCGAGTTCACCGTATCGCTGGACACACACTTCTCCGACCTGTTCCGATTCGATGTGGCCGAGCTTTCCCGACTCGCAATCGACGGCTCGGCGCGTGACGGCATAGCGTTCCAATGGCGGGGAAACTCGGAAACCTCACACCACCGCAACGGCACGCTCCGCGCACGCGTCACCGGCGATTCTCTCTCCCTCGAGCAGGGAGCCGAAGTGGAGCTGCGTATCCTCGACGTCGGTACCGGCGTGCGAACCTTTACGTGGGAGCTATAGGAGTCACACGATGCACACACCGCTGCACTTAGCTACGCATATGTTGATGATGTTCGTGCCGTTTCTCGCAATCGTATTCGGGCTCGACCTCTTACGCTTCCGGGCTCGCCGCGTACGGGCGGCGGTTACCGACCGTACCGAACGATCCGATGACGGTGACCGTGCCACCGGAGACCGGCCGGCCGGCGCCCGGCGGACACCACTCGGTGATCGCGCCGGGGAGCGCCACACAACGGATCTCCGCCGTCTGGAACCGGCGGTATTCCGGGCGGCAGCGCGACTCGGGGGCGTTCTCACCGTGAGCGATGTCGTTCTCGAAGCCGATCTCCCGGTGGATACCTCCCGTACCCTTCTCGAACGGATGACCGATGGTGAACGTGTCCGCATGGAGGTCACCGAACGCGGTCGCGTCGAGTATCACTTTCCGGAGATCCTCACCCGCCAGGTATGACGGAACGTTCCCGCCGCCTCGCGACCCGGGCTTTGCGGGCAGGCGGTGTCGTCGCGGTGGTCGCAGCGCTCGTATGGCCGGGTGCGGTGATCACGTCGAGGCTCGGCGGTCACCATCACCCCTGGACCCTTCTGGCGATAAGCCTCGGCTATACGGCGTTCGGACTTCTTTGCCTCCAGCTGATTCTCGCAGCGCGGACTCGTACGCTCGACCGGTTGTACGGTTCCGACCGGCTGCTGCTCATACACCGCGCCGTCGGCCCCCTTCTGCTTTCCGCGGCGGCGGTTCATGTCTCGGTCGCCCCGTTCGTTTTCTCTCCATTCACCCAACGGCTGCAGTTCATGCTACCGCCGCTCCTCGAAACGTTGCCGGGAGCGGCTGCCGCGACCGCCGTGCTTCTCGCCGCCGGTGTGACCGCCGTTCGTGCCGCGACCGGCGTGCGGTACGATGTGTGGCGACGGGTGCATCTGCTCGGGGCCCTGGCCCTGCCCCTTGCCATGACACACGCGGCGGTGGCCGGGCAGAGCTTCGGCCGGGTTCCGCTGTTGCGCGGCTACGTGCTCGGGCTCGGCGCGGTGGCCGGATTCGCGCTATTGGCCCGCGCCGCCCGGCGCATCAAAGCCGACCGGGCGCCGCTCCCGGTCACGGATGTCACGATGTCCGCCGAGCGGACCACGACCATACGGGTCGAACGACCGGCCGGCTTCTCCTTCCGGGCGGGACAGTTCTGCGAGGTCGGATTCGGCGGCCGACCGCCGCACCCGTTTACGATCGCCTCACCTCCGGAGGCGCCGTACCTCGAGTTTACGATTCGACGGATCGGTGAGTTTACGCGGGCGATCGGTACGAGGCCGGCGAGCTCGCAGGAATCACGGCTTCGCTACCGGCGCCACGATCGGCGAAGCAAAGCGCCGGCGGGCCCACGGGAGTCACCACACCGCGCCCCTTCGACCGTCTCGCTGTCCGGACCGTACGGCCGTTTCACGCCTGACATCGCGCCCGAGGCGCGAACGTTCGTCTTTATTGCCGGCGGCATCGGCATAACGCCCTTTGCGAGCTCGCTGCGGAGCGAAGCATTCTGGAGGAGGCCGGGGCTGCGAAGAGTCTTGCTGATCTGGTCGATCCGCCGGCGATCCGAGGCGCCGTACTATAATGAGCTCGCCGGACTGGCCGAGCGCGATCGGCGATTCCTTTTCTATGTGTTGCATACCGGAACGGCAAGCGAAACCGCCACACACCGCCGCAGCATCGACAGCGCATATCTCGCCGAGCATTGCCCCGCAGACGACGCGAACACCGCGTGGTTTCTCTGTGGTCCGGCGGCGATGATGCGGGAGTGCGGCCGCTCCCTGCGGCAACTCGGCGTCCCACGCCGTCGCATCCATGCCGAACGGTTTCAACGGTAGGTTCACGCCTCACCCCGGGTCGACCCACTGCTACGG
The DNA here is from genome assembly GCA_007135605.1 of Spirochaetales bacterium. GTDB lineage: Bacteria > Spirochaetota > Spirochaetia > DSM-27196 > SKKC01 > SLAN01. The sequence goes on from SLIN01000323.1 coordinate 3,551, forward strand.
AGTGGGATTTTCTCCGGCGGTCTTTAAACGTGCTTAACATTCCCGCAGTACTGTCTGCACTGTCAGGAGGATGACACTATGAAACGAACATCAATATTCACGCGAATTGCTATTGCAGCGATTGTGCTCTCGGTTCTCGGTGCCGGCGTGGCCCTCGCACAGGGCCGCTGGGGCGGCTTCGGCATGCACGGCGGCGACCGGCCCGGATTCTTCGGAACGAGCGACGACAACTCCGGTCGTGCGCCCTTCCGCGGAATGATGGGCATGCACTCGCGCTGGGACGGCTTCGAGGCGAGTGAGGCCGAGTACCTCGCGCACATGATCCCGCACCACGAAGAGGCGATCGAGGCGGCCACCGAGCTTCGCTCGATCACCGAGCGCGAGGAGATGCGAGCACTCGCCGATTCGATTATCGCCGAGCAGCGCGCTGAGATCGAACTGATGAGCGCATGGCTCGACGAGCTGCATCCGGACGCCGCGGTCGACGTCGATTACGAGCCGATGATGCGCTCGCTCGAAGGGCTCGACCCCGACGAGGCAGACCGGGTGTTTATCGAGGACATGATTCCCCATCACATGATGGCGGTGCGCAACTCGAACATGCTGCTGCACCACGGCATCGCCGAGCACGAAGAAGTGGCCGATCTCGCCCGCTCGATCGTCGACTCGCAGCACGCCGAAATGGCGCAGATGGCCGGATGGTACAGCGAGTGGTTCGCTGATTCACGCGGCTTCGGCCCCGGCGGTCGCAGGGGATCGTTCGGTCACATGGGATCTCCCGGTCACATGGGCCGGTGGGGCGATTTCGACCGAGCAGACGAGGAGCGGTCCGGCCGCCCGCGCAGCACGAGAGGCATGCACGGCCGCCGGTGACGACGGTAGGACACCCGAGGCCGGGAGAGGTCACGGTCCGATCGGCCACCGATCGTAGGCAGGCAGCGCCTCACGGACTGGACGCAGCACCGCCGCAGGTGTACGGTCGGCTCAGGCTCGGGTGTTGTCCGGGCAAAAGGTGACCGGCGCCGTGGCCGGTCACCCGCGCAAGATGCGGCCGGTGGGAGAGGCGGTATGACCTTTCGAGAGATGACCCTCGCGGTGTTCGAGGGACGTCGAGTTCCCCACGTACTCTTTCAGCCTCGCATAGAGCCGTGGCTCGAGCTACATGAACGGCAGGGGACTCTGCCGCAGGAGGTGCGCGGCCTCTCGGTCCGCGATGTATTCGATCGTATCGGTGCGTCCATGCGCTACATCGATTACTACACGGGTCGGCCCTCACCCCTCGAAGAACGTTTCGACGACGAAGTTACAATCGTCGAGCAGTCCACACAGCGAAGCCGCACTCGTCGATTCGAGACCCCGCACGGCGACCTCACACAGACCGAGCAGCTCACCGTCGACGGAACCTGGCGGACCACCGAATTCGCCGCGAAGAGCGTGGACGATCTCGCGGCTCTTCGATGGCTCCTGGAGCGACGAGCCTTTCGGTTCGACCCGGAAACCTTCGCCGCGGGTGACGCGTGGATCGGCCCGCGTGGGGTCGGCCAGTTCTTCGTTCCCAAGAGCCCCTATCTCGCCCTTGCCCAGCAGTGGATGCCGTTCGACGGATTTATCTACGCGCTCGCCGACGCGCCCGATCGCGTCGAGGAGGTCATGCGCGCGATCGACGCATCGTACGACTCGCTGTACGAGCAGCTCACCGACTCCGAGGTTCGTGTCCTGAACTTCGGCGAGAATATTGCCGAGGCCTATCTTTCCCCACGGTACCTCGAGCAGTACCTGCTGCCGTGGTACACAAAGCGGTGCGGCAACTTGCGGGAGGCCGGGATATTCACGCATGTACACATCGACGGCTATTTTCGCTCTCTGCTGCCCTACCTCGCCGATCTTCCGTTCGACGGCCTCGAGGCGCTCACCCCCCGGCCGCAGGGCGATGTTTCGCTCGAGGAGATCGGGGAGAACATCGGCGACAAGGTGCTGCTCGACGGGATTCCCGCGGTCTTCTTTCTCTCACACCATCCGCGCGAACAGCTCGAGCAGTGCGTAGAGGAGCTTATCCGGAGATTCTCTCCGCGACTCATCCTCGGGATCAGCGACGAGCTACCGCAAGGCGGAGATGAGGAAAGCTATCAGCGCCTGAGGTGGGTGGCCGACCGATGTCGGGAGATAAGCCCGGCCGGGGATCCGCCGCAATAGCGTGCGCGACACCGGGAATATCCGCCCGATCGGTCGACCGAGCGGTAAGCGCCGGCAACACCGCAACGGCGGCAGGCGCGACGGTCCGACCGATCGACGATGGGGTATGCGACAAACGATGAGCGCGAACGGCTTATCGCGTATTCTTCGCTAATCGAGACCGAAAAAGGTGTCGGTAAGCGTAATCCAGCGCCGCCCGGCTTTGATGTGCCCATCGCGTTTCATTGCACTGACGATCCTGCTGGTGGTTTCGGTGGTTGTCCCCGACAGTGAGGCGAGCTCGTCGCGGGTGAGAGGAACCTGCAGTAGAATGCCGTCGCTGTTTCGCGTACCGACCTTGGCGGCAAGGCGGTGGAGCGTTTCGATGACCCGACTCCGTGCGGGTGCGCCGGACAGCTCGTGCAGCCGCTCGTGCAGCATGGCGACACGCTCGGAGGAGAGCCGGAATAGATGCGATGCGATACCCGGGTATTGGTCGAGCAATGCATCGAACCGCGACTCCGGAACGTGGAACACGCAGCTGTTCGTGTGCGCGACTGCCCGGTCCGTGCTCGTTCCACCGGCAGCGCTCCCGAAGAACTCGCCGGTGACAAGCAGATCGAGCACGATCTCGCGACCCTCGTAGTCGGTTCGAAGCAGCTTGACCAGTCCGGCGCCGACGACATAAAGCCCGCGGCCGCCGTCCTCGTCCACGTGAACTCGCTCGCCGGCGGTGAAGCCGTGTTCGTGAAACGCCGGTTCAATGCGCCGCACTGCATCTTCCGACAAATCGCGGAGAAAGGACATCCCGGCGATAATCCGATGCTTCACATCCGGCGTACAGTCTTCCGGCGTTATCCTGACTTCCTGTAACGGCGTTGAGCGGCGATTCTTGCTCACATAGACAAGCATACGCGATCGTGCCGGCCGCGGACAATCGGTCGGCCTCAGCGCCGACTCGGCAGGCGCCGGCTCGACACGCCGTGGTGAATCGTGGAATCGTACACGCTCGAGGAGGAGTCACGGATGGATCTTGAGCTCAGCGGAAAAACGGCGGTCATTTGCGGCGGAAGCCGCGGCATCGGGAAGGCGATCGCAATCGAGTTGGCCAAAGAGGGTGTGAGCGTGGCAATCGCGGCGAGAGATCGCGAGGTCCTCGAGCGCACTGCCGCCGCGATCGGGCAGGTTACCGGCGGTGATCCGGTCCCGTACGTCGAATGCGATACCCGCGACCGTACGTCCGTCGAAGCGATGGCCCGGACCCTCGTGGACCGCTGGGGGCACATCGATATTCTCGTCAATTGCGCGGCGCAGCCCGGAGGGCTCGTTTTCGACTTCGGCCCCGAGGCGGATGAGCCGCTCGGTGCCGACCTCGACACGAAGGTACTCGGCTACCTTCGCACCTGCCAGGCGGTCGCTCCCTCCATGCGAGCGCAGGGGTGGGGACGGATCGTCAACATCGGCGGCTTGAGCGGGCGCGAGGGCCGGTGGCTCAGCGGCATGCGGAACACCGCCCTCGTTCATCTGTCGCGAACGCTCTCCCATCAGCTCGGGAAGGACGGAATCACCGTGAACACCGTTCACCCCGGCCTCACGCGGACCGAGCGCACCGACGAGGAGGATGCACAGCGGATTCGCAGCGAAGGCATCACCCGCGAAGCGATCGAGAAGGAACGCCGCGGCTACAACGACCTCGGGCGCATCGTGGACGCCGCCGAGATCGGGTGGCTCGTTGCCTTCCTCTGCTCGCCGAAAGGAGTGGCGATCACCGGCGAGTCGATCTCCGCCGGCGGCGGCGCCGGAACCGCAGTCTATCCCTGACTGGGGCTCGCGGCGTGTTGCATCATCGTCCCCGCTCCTGACGCACCTTGCCGCCGGCGCCCGCATCTTCACATCTTGACGATATGAGACGCACCGGAAGGCGATCGGTCGCCATTGCAGTAGCAGCGTTCGCCGGTATCCTGCTGGCGGTGCCGGCAGCACCTGCCGGGGCACGATCGGACGCGGACAATCTTCTGCTCACGAATCCGTTCGGGCCGGTTTTCGGTTCGATCGCTGCCCGATACGAGCGGCGGGTTAGCGACAGCCTGAGCCTCTTCGGCG
>SLIN01000171.1 GCA_007135605.1 Spirochaetales bacterium
AGTTGTACATACAATCGACTCCCGGAATGAAACCAATGCATCCATCAACCGACATCACATCCGAACGCAGCTCGCTCCTGGAAGGGCGTCGCATAATTCTCGCCATGTGCGGGAGCGTCGCGGTCATGAGGGCCCTCGAGGTCGCACGATTGCTCATGCGACACGGCGCAACAATCGTTCCGGTCATGAGCAACGAAGCGTGTGAGCTTATCGGTCCCAGGCTCGTGTGGTGGGCTACCGGAACCGAGCCGGTCGTCACTCTCGGGGGCGCAACCGAACACATCGCGTTCGCCGGACGCGGACCGAATCGCGCCGACCTGCTTCTCGTCTGCCCGGCGACCGCCAACACGATTGGTAAGATTGCCGCCGGTATCGACGACACGAGTGTCACGACCTTCGCGACGACCGCAATCGGGTCGGATATGCCTACGATCGTGGCTCCCGCCATGCACGAGCCGATGTACGCTCACCCGTCGGTCGTGCGGAACATCCAGTCCCTGATTGACATGAATGTCGACGTCGTCCGTCCCCGTCGTGAGGAAGACAAGGCGAAGCTCGCCGAGCCGGAGTATATACTCGACATGGTCGCCCGGAGACTTCACGGCCGCACCCCGCTTGCCGGCAAGCATGTCGTGGTTACCGCCGGCCGCACCGTCGAATACATTGACCCGATTCGGGTGATCAGCAACAACTCGAGCGGCAAGATGGGAGTCGCCATGGCACGATCCGCTTTCCGGGCGGGTGCCGACGTCACACTCATCTACGGCAAAGGCACCGTTGCACCGCCCGACTGTGCACGCACGATCCGCGTGGACACCGCCACGCAGATGCACGAGGCGGTGATCATGGAACTCGACGGAGTTCGCACCGGTCGTCCCACCGACATACTTGTCGCTGCGGCAGCTGTCGGCGACTGGCAGATGCCGGAGGCGAGCGACAGCAAGATTTCGACGCACGACCGTGAGCACCTCGAGCTCACTCTCGTCCCGACACCGAAGATAATCGATGACGCCAAACGGAGGCGGCCGGAAATCGTGCTCTTCGCGTTTCGTGCGCTGCACGACCTCGGAGAAGACGAGCTTCTCGACGACGCCCGCCGTCGCCTCACAAAGGCCGGGGCGGACCTGATCGCCGTGAACGACACGTCCGATCCGGCCGTCGGCTTCGAAAGCGACCGCAACGCACTCACCCTGCTGACACGAACCGGAGAGAAAACTCCCATTCCTATAATGGCCAAAGAGCAGATCGCCGAGCAGCTCATCGCCGAGCTTGCCCGATTCGTTGCGGAGCCGGATTGAAAGAGAGGATCGCCGGGAACGCGCTCGGCGCGAGGACGACGGCAGACGGCGAACGCGGCTGCTCCTCCGGCCCCGGCGGGGCGCGGATCCGCTGAGGCCGGCCGCAGGCGGCGAACCCGACCCTATCCGCTCAGCGCGTCCCGATAGCGGCGCATGAATCCACGATCTATACGATCCTTTAACCGGAACGCCGGACGCCCCCGGAGCGTCCAGCGGCCTCGGTAGAGCAGCCCGCGGCCGAAGCCGAGGTTAAATCCGGCAAGGTACTTGTGCGTTGCGGTAAACGGTTTGAGCACACCCTCGCCGCCGCCGGCCGGCCGGATGCTGCGGCGTAGATTGTGAGCGAGCAGCAACTGCATCCGTACCGCGTACACGCCCACTCGATCCAGCGGACCGTCGGCATACGTCGCGCAATCACCGACAGCAAACACGTTCGGATACGCGATCGAGCGCAGATAGCGATCGATAAGGATCCCGCCGTCCTCCGACAGCGGTAACCCGAGTCGTTTCGTCACACCGGGCGGCCGAATTCCCGGAGCAACGAGCACGAAATCGGCATCGACCTCTGCCGGCTTTGTGCGACGCCCGCGATGGATGCGCACTCCGGCGGCGTGTAACCGCCGCTCAACGTACGCCTCGCGCACACCGCGCACACCGGCGAGCGGATTGTCGCTCGTATACAGGTCGATCCGTGGTTCGGCGACGCGGAGCGCGTCGAGCAGATGAGCACTGTTAGCGGCAAGCTCCACTCCACCCGGTCCCCCGCCGATCACTCCGACTCGGATTGTCGGCGCAGTGAGACTTCGCTGTTCGATCGCGTGGCGCAGCAGCGCAAGCGTGTTAATCGGCTTAACCGGATATACGTGATCGCCACTCGTGTCGGCAACGGGCTCACTGCCGAGATTGAAGCTGACCACATCGTAGTCAATCGTCTCTCCGCCTTCCAGTTCGATACGATTTCGCTCCGGATCGAGTCCGGCCACCGAACCGGCCACGAATCGTCCACCGCCCTGCTCTACCAGCGACGCCGCCGGCAGCATGACGTCCGCGAGAGAGTACGTCCCGGCAAGGAGCCCGGGCCCCATTCCGGAATACGGATGCGAACGGTACGGATTAACCAGAACGATCTCGCATCCGTCGGCGACGAATTCGGCCGAGCGGCGGGCAAGCTCTATATGCGTGTGCCCTGCGCCGACAAGAAGAATACGGCTCATATAAGGGTTTATATATAACAATTACTTGACCTGAGGGCAACGTTAAATAACTGTCCCGAAGATTATGGATGGAGATCAAAGGTGACGGAGTCCAGACGTCGACTCTGAAACAAGTTACGCGGCCGGCCCCCTTTCGCGAATCCGCCGTTGGTGGCCGGAATGCCCATCTTTCGGTCACGTAGAGCGTTTCGTTGTCTCGATCCATAATCTTCGAGACACTTTCTACGCCGACCCCAGTGTCAGATCGCCGTGAAGCTTGAACACCCGCCCGTCGCGACTGACATCCAACCGGCGGTCGGGAAAGTACCGCGGCAGCAGTTCTCGAACCTTCTCGGCCGCTGCCTCATCTATCTCCTCCTCGACGTCGTCCGGAACCTCATGCAGGGTGGCAATATCGAACTCGAGAACATACCCGCGCCCGACCGACGATCCGAATCCGGGTGAGAAGTTCGCCCCGACGCTGAAGAGCCCGGAGGCGGCCTTGTTGTAGGTTTCGCCCCGCCTCGGGCGGGCGGGATGAAGCGGATAGCGCCCTCCATACCGCTCTTCGAGGTGGTCGTCGACTTCGTCGAGAAGTTTTTTCAAGGTGTCGAGGAACTCCTGCAGCTTCGGATGCCTCATATCGACAGAATTTATCGAATTGCAGGACATTGCAATAGCCGTTACCGTTTTTGAACATGGGTACGAGCTCCGAAATGTCGCTGGAACATAACCCGTCGACTACCGCCATCGCCTTCCGCGGCTACAACACGAAGAATCTCGGTCGCACGCCGGAGTTGCTTCGTCATTCGGCCTTCGGCGGCACAGTGGCGCGGTATCTCGCAGAGGCCTCCGAGGTGCTCGCCGAGGCGACCGGCCGAAAGCACGATATCGTCAGTCGCGTGCGCAACGAGGAAGAGACCTCGATCGAAAGCTACGCGGAGGCGATCGCAATGATCGTTGCCGTGGAGATGTGCCGGCTCGAGCTCCTGCGGCAGTACTTCGGTATAGACCACAAAGGGTCGCGGCTGGCGATGGGTTTCAGCCTCGGCGAGGTCTCCGCCCTATCGGCAGCCGGCATATTCCCGTGGCGTGAAGGCGTACAGGTACCCCTGTCCCTCGCCGAAGACTGCGCCGCCCTTGCCGAAAATGTAACACTCGGCGTGCTGTTCTCGCGCGGGCAGGCGATAGCCGAGGAAGAAGTCGACCGCCTCTGCCTGAAGATCACCGCCGAAGGCAACGGTGTGGTCGCCGTGTCGACCTATCTCTCGCCGAACACATATCTGTTGCTCGGCCAGAACGCCACGATCGACCGTTTCCGCGAGCTCCTGCCGGACGTGTTTCCGCCAAAGGTGAGTCTGCGAAAAAACACCGACATCTGGCCGCCGCTGCACACCCCTATCGTGTGGGAGAAATACATCGCCGAGCGCTGCGGCTTCCTGTTGCACACGCTTCCCGGAGGATTCCGGGAGCCGGACCCGCCGATTCTCTCGATGGTGACCGGCGACTTCGGTTACAACAGCTACAATGCGCGGCGCATCATTCGCGAATGGACCTTTCGCCCTCAGCATGTGTGGACGGCGGTCTACGAGACGCTATCGCTCGGTATCGAGACGGTCATCCACGTCGGACCGCAGCCGAACCTGCTTCCGTCCACCTACCGGCGCCTGAGCGACAACGTCATGCAGCAGATCAATGCGAGCGTGGGGGTAAAGACGCTGTCGGTCGTCCGTCCGTGGTTGCAGCGAATTCTCCCGGAGCGAACTGCGCTGCTGCGCGCGCCGCTGGTAAGACACATCAACCTCGAAGACTGGTTGCTCGATCAGGAGCTGCCGTAAGCGGCGCCCGCACTGCCACCCTACCCGCCGGCTTCCACCGCCTTGCGCGCCTCCTCGGCGATAATCCGGATTCCGGTCTCCACATCTTCATCGGCCATTGCATAATTGAGCCGGATGCACTCGTTGCGATGTGCCCAGTCGCCGGCGAATCCGAAAAAGAAGTAGCGCCCCGGAACGACGATCGTATTTCGCGCCTTCAGCCGCTCGTACAGCTCCATCGTCGTAATCGGCAGATTGCGGAACCAGAGCCAGAGAAAGAGCGAACCCTCGCTCTTGTGCACCGCATAGTCGACCGAGTCGTCGAACGCGCCGTGAATGCAGTCGAGCGCGTGTTTCGACTTCTCGAGGTAGAACGGACGGATCGTCTCATCGGCAAGCCGCAGCAGATCGCCCGACTCCAGCAGAGGCGTCACCAGGTGCTGGCCGATGCTCCCGTTCGAAAGGCTGACAATCGCATTGCACGAGCTCACCGCCTCGATCACCGATTCGTTCGCGATAACAATTCCGGTCCGCGTGGACGGTAATCCGATCTTCGAGAGGCTCATCGTCAGGATGATGTTCTCGTTCCAGATCGGGGTGGCATCTTCGAAAATCATCCCCGGGAACGGAACCCCGTACGCGTTGTCGATAATCAGCGGAATACCGTTGTCGCGGGCAATCGCATCGAGCCGGGCTACCTCCTCATCGGTTACCACGTTACCGGTCGGATTCGTCGGCCGCGAAACGCAGATCGCCGCCACATCGTCGTGCACCTTCAGATGAGCGAAATCGACGTGGTATTTGAACGTGTGCTCGTCGATGAGCTCGATATCGGCGGGCACCGCGCGGTAGTCGTCGAGGCGCTGACTCTGATCGGCATACCCGATGTATTCCGGCGTCAGCGGAAAGAGGATCTTGCGCTGCATACCGTGCTCGTCGGGACCGGCGAGCATATTGAACAGGATGAAAAAGCTCGTCTGACTGCCGTTGGTAATTGCGATGTTCCGCTCGGTGATCGGCCACCCGAACTCGCTGCGAAGCAGTCCGGCAAGAGAGCGCATAAACGCCGTATTCCCGCGGGGCGGATCGTAGTTGGCGAGCATGCTCTCGAGCGCGCCGTCGGATTCCATGATCTCGCCCATGCGCCGGCGCCATACTTCGTTGACCGCCGGAATGTGCGCCGGATTCCCGCCGCCGAGCATGTACTTCTTCTCGCTTCCGCTCATCGCGTGGCCGAGATCGTCCATGAGCTGGAGGATGCCGGTTTTTGCGGTGAATTTCCGTCCGAAGTTGGATAGTTTCATACGCTTACTTGAACACGCCGGTGGAGAGATAGCGGTCGCCGCGATCGCAGATGATCGTCACGATCACCGCGTCGGTGGTGCCGGCCTTCTCCAGATCTTTTGCCAGGTCGATGGCAACCGCCACATTCCCGCCCGACGAAATGCCGCCGAAAATCCCTTCGCGCCGGGCAAGCTCGCGGGTCATTTCTTCGGCGCGCGCGCGAGCGACCTCGCGCTCTTCATCGAGCCGCTGCGGTTCGAAGATCCGCGGCAGATACTCCTCCGGCCACGCGCGAATTCCGGGTATTCCGCCGGCGTTGTCCGGACGAACCCCGACGATGCGAACGCCTGAGTTCCGCTCCTTGAGATAGCGCGAGGCGCCCATCAACGTACCGGTAGTCCCTGTGGAGGCGACGAAGTGCGTGATTTTCCCGTCGGTGTCGTTCCAGATCTCCGGGCCGGTACCTTCGTAGTGCGAAAGCGGATTGTCGGGGTTGGAGAACTGGTCGAGGATGATTCCCTTGCCGTCGGCCTCCAACTTCCGGGCGGTATCGATCGCTTCCTCCATGCTGCCTTCTTTCGAGGTCAGTACGAGCTCGGCGCCGAACGCCTTCATGACCGCCCGCCGTTCGGCGCTCATATGTTCGGGCATGATGATAATCATCCGGTACCCCATGGTGCCGGCAACCATCGCCAGTGCGATGCCGGTATTTCCGCTCGTCGCCTCGATCAACGTATCTCCCGGCTTGATGCGGCCGGACTCCTCGGCGTTGCGTATCATCCAGTACGCCGGCCGGTCCTTCACCGAGCCGGCCGGGTTGTTGCCTTCCAGCTTACACAGCACCATGTTCGGACCGTCGTAGAGGCGACGGAGCCGCACCAGCGGCGTACGCCCGATACACTCCTCGATTGTATATATATTCATCTGTTGCGAACCTTCCTGTAGTCGAGTAGGCTACGTTACATACTTGATTAAGACAAGGATAGCACAGTGACGGTGGAACTGCGACGGGAGAACAGCGCGGTGCACTTTACCGCCGGGAATGACGAAGGGAACACGGTGCACATCGACGGCGACGGGGCGATCGGCGGCGAGGGCGCCGGCTTTCGCCCGATGCAGTTGCTCCTGGCGTCGCTTGCCGGCTGCGCGAGCATGGACCTCGTTCCCATCCTCAGGAAGCAGCGCCAGCGGCTCGACGATGTGACCGTTCGCGTCGACGGCACCCGCGCGGAGAACGTAGTACCGAGACCGTTTACGGCGATCCATCTCCATTTCGATCTGTATGGAGAGGTTGATGTTGATAAGGCCGCGCGCGCTGTCGAGCTCTCGGTGGAGAAGTACTGTTCGGTCGCCGAATCGCTCTCCCCGGAAATCGCGCTGACACACTCGTACGAGGTGCATGCGGCCGAGTGAGCAGCTGCCGGTGTCGACAGCCGCCGGTACCGCCTGCGGACGCCGAAAGCCGGCGATGCACCAAGGAGGACCGAATGAGCGACAAGCGAGGATTCGATACCGACGCGATTCGTACCCAGATCGAGCGAAGCACCCATCGAGAGCATGCGCAACCGCTCTTCCTGACCTCGAGCTTCGTCTTCAACAGCGCCGAGCACGCGCAGGCGCTCTTCAATCAGGAGGCCGAGGGAGCCATCTACTCCCGCTACAGCAATCCGAACAACGACGAGTTCATCGAGCGGCTGGCAAAGATGGAAGGGTGCGAGACCGGAATCGCCACGGCGAGCGGTATGGCGGCGATGTTCGCGAGTATGGCGTCGTTTGTCGAGAGCGGCGACCACATCGTCGCCTCACGGGCGGTCTTCGGCTCCACCCATCAGATTCTGACCCGGATCCTCTCCAAGTGGGGGGTAACACATACCTACGTCGACCCAACCGACACCGACGGGTGGCGGCGGGCGATCACGGACCGGACGAAGATGCTTTTCGCCGAGACACCGTCCAACCCCGGCCTGCAGCTCGTCGATCTCGAATTTCTCGGGAAGCTGGCCGCCGAACATAACATCATCCTGAATGTCGATAACTGCTTCGCTACCCCGTGCGTGCAGCGGCCGGCGGAGTTCGGCGCACACATCATTACCCACTCGGCGACCAAGTTCATCGACGGGCAGGGGCGCGTGCTCGCCGGCGCGATCCTCGGCCCCGGCGA
>SLIN01000124.1 GCA_007135605.1 Spirochaetales bacterium
GCGGTACGCAGAGGTGCGGCGATAGACCTGATCCACCTGTGGGAGTATCGATACGACCGCCACATTTCCGAGTACGCTCCGATTATCATCGATCTGTGGCGGGCGCGCAGTCGTGTGGTACCGGTCTTCGGTTCGATGATCGGAACGCGCGAGCTGCTCCGGCTTTCCAGCAGCCTGAGCGACCGGTGGTACGATTTTCTCTCGACATACGGCGAGGACCGGGAGTTCGTCCAGGCACTGGAGGAGCTCATTTTCGGACTGAGCTGGGAGGAGATCGTTGCCCTCCGCCGCCGGATGAGCGAGGAGGACCGTACGGCGATCGGCCGGTCCGAGGTTCCGCACCTGCTCGGGCTGGAGAGCTCGATGGATCCGGTCGGCGAAAGCGATCCTCGCGATATGTACCGCTTCTTCCAGCATCGACGGCAGCTTGCCGACGAACGTGCACTGAAGGCGGCGGTCGCCGGGGTGACGGCCGACGGTGGTCCGTGGCGAACCGTCGAGGAGCTCTTGCTCGCCTACTTGATCAGCGAACGGCTCAGGGTGCCCGCGGATGTTCGCTAAGACTACGCGCCGGCCCGCTCACGTTCGATTCGATCCTGCGCTTCCTTCCAGGCGGGATATGCCTCGTCGAGCTTACGGCGACCGGCCGGCGTCAGCTCGAGCGGGCGCCGTCTGCCGTCCTCTGAATGGGCGACGCGGATGTAGCCGTCGCGTTCGAGCAGCACGGAGCTGCGCGTAAGCGTAGTTCGCTCGAGTCCGAGCAGGGTCGCAAGTTCCTTGATCGGTGTCGGACCGACGATTGACAGCGCGGCCAGCACGGTGAACTGCGTCGCTCTCAGTCCGTGTGGCCGCAGATTTCTCTCGTACAGCCTCGTTATGCGCCGCGCCTCGCTGCGCGCCGCCAGACAGTGGCACTGCTTTGTCCGGGCGAGCTCGGCTTCGGAGGCCATGCACAGGAGTGTAGGTACACGAACGAGGCTGCCGCAAGTGCTCGCACCGCCGTGTGCGGGAGATTTCTTCCAAGAATCTCGCGACGCGTAACCGAGAGTGTGACTACGATGCCCGCCCGCGCCCGACATACTTCTGATAATCGTCAAAGCTATATCGGTAGTCTTGCCTCATTCGCTGTATATTCTTCGTAGACCCGGGTTAACGACCGGGAAGGTGCGGTATTAAACTATACGTGGTTATCCGTGAGAACGGGCGGGGCAACATCGTCCGGATGCGGGATGGCGGCACTTGATCGCTCCCTGACCGGGTGCAGCGGTACTGACAGGTGATTCATCCCGTGGGCTTTTCATCGAGCCGGAGGGAGCCTGATGTCGGATACGGAAAGACGTAGTGAGTTTCTCCAGTCGCTGAGCAGCTACAGCAAGGAGCAACAGGCAAAGCGGTGGGAGGGAACATTCGGAGAGTTCCTCGAGCAGATACTTCCTGCGGATCCACTGCGGTATGCGCGAACGAGTCACCAGTATATCTGGGACATGATGTGCTGGTATGGCAGCACTCGCTCGGATGAAGGCGAATCGGTCACCCGCTACAACCTCTTCAGCAGCGAGCTGTTCGGGGTCGACGAGGCGATCGAGCGGGTGGCCAATTACTTCAAAGCGGCGAGCGAAGGCTCGGAAGTCGGCCGCCGACTGCTGCTTCTGCTCGGGCCGCCTTCGGGCGGTAAGTCGAGCCTCGTCACCCTGTTGAAACGAGGGCTCGAGGAGTACAGCCGCACCGACGAAGGCGCGATCTACGCCATCAAGGGAAGCCCGATCCACGAGTCTCCGCTGAACCTGATTCCGTTCAGCAAGCGGGCGGACTTCGAGAACACGTACGGAGTGCGAATCGAGGGAGAGCTCTCACCGTATACCCGTGCGATCCTGCATGAACACTACGACGACGACTTCACCCGTATGCCGGTAGAGCGGGCCTTCATAAGTGAGGCCGCTCGCGTCGGCGTCGGAACGTATGCCCCGCACGACCCGACGACTGCCGACATCGCCGACCTGGTCGGTTCGGTCGACCTTTCCAAGGTCGCCGTATACGGCGACGAAGGTGACCCGCGGGCATGGTCGTGGTCCGGCGCGGTGTACGCGGCGAGTCGCGGTCTGCTCGAGATGATCGAGATCCTGAAGGTCAAACGCGAGTTTCTCTATCTCCTGCTGACGCTGACACAGGAAAAGAACGTCAAGGTCTCCCGCTTTCCGCTGATTCACGTCGATGAGTCGATCGTCGCGCACACGAATATGGCGGAGTTTCACAAGTTTCTCCAGGAGAAGGAGAATGAGGCGCTGCTCGACCGCATGGTGATCGTGCAGGTGCCGTACACACTCCGCTATCCCGACGAGGCGCGCATCTATCGCAAGCTGACCTCGGCCACGCCGACCTTCCGCGAGGTGCATCTCGATCCGCACGCGCTGCGCGTTGCCGCGGTTTTCGCCGTGCTGACACGGCTGCGAGAGTCCGAGCGTGAAGACCTCGACCTCGCGAAGAAAGTCAGGTTGTACGCCGGGGAGGACGTAGAAGGCATCTCCCAGCGGGAAGTGGAACGCATTCAGGGTGAACACCCCGACGAGGGTATGGACGGCGTTAGCCCGCGGTTCGTCGTCAACGCGCTCGCCGGTGCAATCAGCCGCAGCGAACGATACAGCCTGACTTCCATGGAGGTTTTGCTGTCGCTGAAAGACACGATCGAGTCGGATGCGCGTATGGACAGCAAGACGAAAAAGCGCTGGGTCGATCTGCTGGTCACCACGCGAAAGGACTTCTACAACCGGTGGGTCAAGGAAGATGTGCACAAGGCGCTCTTCGTCTCGTTCGAGGATGAAGCGCACGAGTTGCTCGATAAGTATCTCGACGAGATCGAGGCGGTGCTCGACAACCGGAAGGTCACCGACCCGATTACCGGTGAGGAGCGCGACGCCGACGAACGGTTCCTGCGATCGGTGGAAGAGAAAATCAGCATCTCCGACTCGGGCAAGCAGTCGTTCCGTCAGGAAGTGGTGCGCAAGGCGATGGGCGCATACAAGCGCGGGGAGAAATTCTCTCTGTCGAGCCATGCCCGGCTGCGCGAGGCGGTCGAGCAGTATCTGTTCGAAGAGCGACGCGATGTGCTGCGTCTCGTGACATCGAGTGCGCGACCGGACGAGGAAACGCGAAGAAAAATCTCCGCAGTCGAGGACAGACTCGTTCAGGATTACGGGTATGACGAGCACAGTGCACGGGAGGCGCTCAACTACGTGACAACGCTCCTCTCGCAGGAGTAACGGAACGACGGTGTGTATCTCCGCTTTGGCGCTGAGTCACACGATTGTGACACATCTGTGTGACACATCTGATGGAGAAGTTTGATGAGTGACGGCAGCTCCGATAATCGATGGTACGACCTCTTTTCCCGCGGTGCGCGCGATTGGTTGCGGCACAATGAGAAAGTCCGGGAGACGGTGCGTGATCGGTTCGGCGACCTCGTCGCCGGCGTCGATGTGCTCAGTCGCCCGAGCGACCGTACCGTTCGAGTGCCGGTACGCTTTCTCGAGCACTACCGCTTCCGGCTGCGTGAAGAGGAGGAAGAAGCGGGTGTCGGACAGGGGCCGGGCAAGCCCGGCGATGTGTACCGTCGTCCGCGTGCCGGAAAAGCGCGTCGCGGTGAGAAGGGAGATCAGCCGAGCGAGGGGGGAAGCGGGGGTGGTGAGCTCCGTTTCGTTCTCGAGCTGAAAGTCGACGATATCGTCGACTGGATTTGGGAGGAGCTCGCCCTGCCGGATCTGAAGCCGAAGGTCACCGACGCACTGACCGACGAGGAGCTTGTTCGTGAGGGTTGGGACCGTCGCGGACCGCGCGCCCGTCTCGACCGCCGACGGACGATAAAGGAAGCGATCAAACGCCGCGCCGCGCAACCGGACGGTCCGGCGTTTACCGACGACGATCTACGATTTCGCCAGCTCGCACGGCGCAAACGGCCGGCCACGAGCGCGGTCGTCGCCTTCGTTCTGGATGCCTCGGCGAGTATGGATGAGCGGCGGCGGAAGCTCGCGAAAGCGTTCTTCTTCTGGGCGACCCAGGGGCTGCGGCGTCAGTATCGCGGGCTCGAGACGGTTTTCATTGCGCACACGAACGAGGCGTGGGAGTTCGGCGAAGAGGAGTTCTTCCAGGTCTCGGCTACCGGCGGCACGATCGCATCCACGGCGTTCCGACTCGCGATCGATGTGTTCCACGAGCGGTTCTCGCCGGCGCGCTACAATCTCTATCTCTTCTACGCATCCGACGGTGACAACTTCGGAGACGATCGGGAAGCCGCCGATGCCGCGCTCTCCGAGCTCGGATCGATGGTGAATTTAATGGGGTTCGTCGAAACACCGCAGAACCCGTTCGAGTCGCGAAAGTCGGAGACCGGTCGCCTCTTTCGATCGCTCGAATCACGCAACTTCCCGGTGGCCGGCTACACGGTTCACGCCGATTCGGATGTGTGGGAAGCGATCCGTGCCTTCTTCCATCGGCAGGCATCGGCCGAAGAGCCCACCGAGTAGAGACGGCTGAGTAGACGATGAGTAGTACGAAGCTGAAGGAGTATATCCATCGCCTCGAGGAGCTCGCTCGCGCGAATGGCCTTGACTTCCACCCGGTCGATTTCGAGGTAGTGCCGACGAGCTTCATGATGGAGGTCGCCGTCTACGGTCTACCGGTACGCATGCCTCACTGGTCGTTCGGCGTGCGATACATCTATCAGTACGTGCAGCACCGCATGGGAGCCTCAAGGATATTTGAGGTGGTCTTTCCGGGTAATCCGAATCGCGCCTACCTGATCGAGGACAACAGTATTGCCGAGAACACCCTCGTGACCGCGCATGTACTCGCACACGCAGACTTCTCGAAGAATAACGAGCTGTTCGACCGAATGCAGTCGCAGGTCGGTTACCGGATCGTCGAGCAGGCGGCCGAGCGGGCGCGCCGGATCGAGTCGGCGATCGAACGGCACGGGAAATCGACGGTCGAGGAGGTGCTCGATGCTGCTCTCGCACTGGAGCAGCATATCGACAGCGGGCGCGGACTGAGAAGATCGCGCTATCCGGAGTTCGTCGAGCGTGAGGAAACGAAAAGGCCGGCGGGCTTCCGTGGGCGTTACTCGACGCTGCCCGGCGAGTCGAGTGAAGAAAGCCATCCAAGAGTTCGCGAGGGTAGTCGCGCCTCGATTCCGCCACACCCTGAGTACGATCTGTTGTGGTTCATAGCCAATTACGCCCCCGATCTCTCCGGTTGGGAACGCGATATTTTTCTCGATGTACGAGAGGAGTCGTTCTACTTCTATCCTGTGTTCGCATGTCAGATCATGAACGAGGGGTGGGCCAGCTACTGGCATGCCCGCATGCTGCGCGAGGCCGACTTCCTGCCCGAGCAGATATACCTCGATGCCCTCAAAGCGCACTCCGACGTTGTCCGCCCGTACGGCGGCTCACGCACCGTATCGGTTGCGATAAACCCGTATCACGTCGGTTACGTCATATGGGAGCGAATCATCGAAGAGCAAGGAGTGGACGCGGCAATGCGTATCCGGTCGGAGGAGGATGACTTCGGCTTCGTGCGCAACTACCTCGACGAAGACACCGCCGATCGCCTCGAGCTTTTCGCCTACACGAAGAGTCGTGATCGTACGGGGGCCGAACGGTATACGGTGCGAGAACGCGATATTCACGAGCTACGCGAAACTATACTGGCGCCGAAGTTCCACTTCGGCGCACCGAGAGTGTACGCCGCAGAGCTTAGTGTGGACGGGGTCCTGACCCTGCGCCACGACTACCGGACCGACGGCCGAGGACTCGATCAGCAGCGTGCTCGAAAGGTGCTCGAGTACATACACCGCGTGTGGCGACGCCCGGTCCGGCTTATTTCCGCCGACAACCACGGAAACGAGCAGCTGCTCGACGCCGGTCAAGGATAGGAGCTTCTCCGGTAATCCATAGGCCACCGAACGAACTATACCGGGAATTCCCGCGATTCGACGACGAATTGCACCCGGGACGCCCCTGCGAATCTTTCGCCGACCGGATTCACGTGCGTACGATTACGTGGTGACCCGGCACATCGGGCGTATGGCCTCGTCAAGCGGATTTATCGTGCTCGCTCTCTTCACCTCTCTTCTTTATGTCGGTGGCACCGTCGTCGGCGCCGGTGAACGATCTGCCGGTTTCCTCATACTCGGAGTATGGACACTCAGCCTTCTCTATGCGTTTCCCGGTGAGTGGTCGCGAAGCATCTCGAGCGCCGAGGTAGCGCACCGTTACAGCGTATTCGACGAGCTTCCGGTTTTTGTTGCTGTCCTTCTCGGTGCAGTGGTCACCTTCTGGATGAGCGTTGACCTCGGTCTCGGCGCGGTTGTCGCCTCATCGCTTGTCGGCATTGCCGTAGCGCTCTGGCGCAAGGAGCTCGGCGCCCCGGCATTCTGCGGCTCATTCGCCGGTATGGCATCGGCGGAGGTGTTCGGACATCCGGAGATGCTGCTCGCCGGTGCGATCTGCGCAGCGTTCTTCATTGCGAGCAAGCATGTGTTCAACGGGTTCGGCGGTGAGCTCGGAACGATCGCGTGGGCCGGAACCGTGGTGGCCGCCGTGATCCTCAGACGCCCGCTGTTCGGTGAATCGGTGTACGCGTGGAGTATCGGGGCGCCGTTGGTCGTGTACGCGACGGTCGGTGCGGTGCTCACCTTCGTGCTGAGCCATCGTTACAGGGCGGGAGCGGTTCTTGCCTCGGCAGTTGTCGGTCTGCTCGCCGGATTGTTGCTGCCGCTCGCACACGGAGCCGAAGCGGGTAGTCTGTACGCGGTAGCGGCGTTTTGCGGCTCATTCGCCGGAATGAGCGGCCTCGAACGCTTCGGGCACGTCGGTTGGATGGTGCCGGCCGGAGCGATATGCGGGCTTATCCTGATGTATTCCGCCCCGTTTCTCGGCGGAGCGGGAGGGAAGCTGGGAACGGCGGCGTTCGGTGCGGTGATCGGAGTACACGGTCTGACACAGATCGTACGCATTGCCGTCCGGCGCAATCCTTTCAGTATATTCGGGAGATGAATCGGAACCGTCGCTTGCGCACGGAGCTTGCGCACAGAGCTGCTGACATCGTCTCGAAAAGCCGCTAAACTCCCACCGTCTATGTTGAAATGGCCGGGCGACCCCATCCGTAATGCCCGTTATCTCCTCCTCGCTTTGGGGTTCGCCGTCTTTTTCGTCTCGCTGGTAGCCGTCTTTGTGGGCACACACCGGCGAATAGGAGAGATCGAACGTGTCGTTCTCGATCCCGAAAGGCACGAAGAAAGCGACGAAAGCGAACACGATCCGCCGGGGACGCTTTTTCGCGAGGCCGTGGAGGGCGTCGATTCGCTCCTGACGCAGCGAAACGAGGAGACGGCGGGTCGCATTTTTGCCTCGGCCGCCACACCGGAAGGATCGCTGTTCGCGGAGGCGAATACCGGACTTACGATCCGGCGCGACGGCGAGATGCAGGCGACACTCCTGCGCGGCGATCGGCGTTTCTTTCGTGTTACCGGGAATGCTCCGCGCGGGTCCGTCGATATCGAGAGTCGTCTGGACGAGCGTATCCGTGTCGAGGATATCGAGGCCGATGGGGAAAGCGCTCACGAGTTCCTCCGCTCGCAAACCGCTCGCCTCGATGCGATTCTCGATACTGAAGAGCGCATGCGCGCGAA
>SLIN01000228.1 GCA_007135605.1 Spirochaetales bacterium
AGCGACACCGATCGTTGGGACAGAACTTCGGTAATCTCTGCATACAAAGTACCTCTCTGTCCTGTAACTACCTGCGAAAGTGAGCCGGCGATTGTTATCCATAATCTTTGGGACACTTCTTTCGGGACACGCAGACATGCTATTTTCACGATCGTGCCGGACACATACACGACACCGGTGAAACTCGCCGGACGGAAACTGCTGACGTGGTTTTCGGTTTTCAACTCATTCAGTTATCTCCTTCTGTCCGGCCACATTCTCGTGCTCTTTCTGCTGCGACTCGAGGCGTCGCGCACAGTAGTCGGAATCGTCTCGAGCTTCCTCTACGCGTCCTTCTTTTTCATGGTGGCAGGAAAGAAGGTCGTCGAACGATTCGGTGTCGTGCGCACATTCGCCGCAGGCTGGTTGGGTCGGTATCTCTCGATTCTGCCACTGGCGGCGGTACCGTTCATTGCGAATGCGGGATACCGGGAGGCTGCGCTCTTAGTCTTCGTAGCGGCGGTATTCGGCTTCAATGCCTTTCGCGGTATAGGTCTGGTCGGTCAAAGCCCACTCATGGGAGAACTCTCTTCGGGTCGCGATCGAGGTGCCTTTCTGGTGCGTTTTCAGATCATCGCCAATCTGGTGGCGGTATTCGCCGGAGTCGCGATCGCGCTGCTGCTCGGTGAACGAGCTCCGCTCGAGCGGTACGCGCTCTTTGTCCTCGGTGGATTTGGTTTCGGAATTGTGGCAACAGCGATTATGAGACGAATTCCGGAACCTCCGGGAGTACTATCCGGAGCAAGCGACTCCCTGCGATCCACGGTAGACCGCGTACTGCATGATAAACGGTTCCGCACTTTCGTCGGCGCTTTCTTTGCCATGGCTATAGTCTCCGGCATGGCTCGCCCATTTCTCGTGGTGTATGCCCGGGAAGTCTACGCACAGAGCGACAGTCTGGTAATCGGATACACGGTCATCGGCAACCTCGGAGCCATTTCTATGGGGTTGCTCGCGCGCCTGTTGCTCGACCGGATAGGTGCTAAACCTCTGATTCAGATATTTGCAGCACTTTCCGCAATCGGGTTGCTTCTTGCCGCCTGGGCGCCCCCTCTTGCCCCAGGTTTTGCCATAGTGCTTCTGGCGTTCATATTCTATGTGTTCACGTTCGGGTCAATCGGGGCGGAATCGGCCTCGCAGAATTACTTCTACGCGCTGTTGACCCCTCGTGAGCAACTGAACATGGGCATCGTCTACTTCCTGACCCTCGGTGTGGGCGGAACGATTGGCGGGGTTTTCGGAGGAACCGCGCTGGACGTGCTCTACACGCTTGTCCCGGACGGAGGGCCACCGAGCGTGCATAGAATCTACTACCTGGCGTTGGCGACAGGCACGATCATGGTATTCTTACTCTACGCACGCCTGGAGCGGCTCGGAGCACGCAGTTTTCGGGGTACACTTGGTGTGATCGTATCGCTTCGCGATCTACGCGCGATGACACTGCTCGATCGGCTTGAGAAAACGCGGGATATCGACACGGAGCGGTCGGTGATTCGCGAGCTCGGCGATTCGGGAAGCGAGTTCGCACGCGAGCGCGTACTCTCCCGATTGGAGTCTCCCAGTTTCGTAATACGAAGCGAGGCGCTGATAGCACTCGAAAATCTGCCGATCGACGCGGCGGTCGAGAAGGCACTTATAGCCGAAGTCAAGGATCACGAGTTTACGACCGCGCACGTGGCAGCACGGATTTTCGGAAACAAAGGACTCCGGCGAGGTATATCCGTTCTGCGCGATGCCGTATACTCGGAGGACTACCTCCTCTGCGGCGCCTCGCTGATCGCCCTGGCGAAGCTCGCAGATCGTAAGGCGATAGACCGCATCGAGATAGTCCTCCGAGTTTCGGAAAATCCGTACGTGCTCATTCATGCCGCCGAGGCCGTTCGCCTTCTCGAGAGTCGGAGGAGCATTGGCGTGCTACTTGGAACGTTAGCGACCCGTACGGTTCCTACCGACGTTCGCGACGAGGTCATTCTGTCGGCAGCAGGACTGATCGGGATCGAGAGATGGTTCTATCCCCACTATACCCGCTTTCTCGATGATCCTCGCGACGGAATAGAGTTTCTGAAGCACGAAGCGGTGACAGCACGCCTCGATTCAGTGATCCCGGTTCTCGATCTCACACTCGAAGACCCGCCGCGCTTCGCACAGCGCGCCTCGTCGCTTCTCCTGTCAGATAAGCGGCGCATACTGCCGCCGGACATCGACGCTTCCTCATTCGCCGGAGCGATCGGCGACAAACGTCTCTACCGCTACGAACGTGTCAGGTTTCTCTGTGCAGCGCTGCTGGTGGTGCCGACCGGCCCCGCACGCGCTCGGTGAACAGGAGAACATAGCATCAGCAGCGCTCTGAACGGGGTGCGCGGTCGACCATTTGAACGGGGGCGCCGATGCACCGTAACGCCCCCGACACACGGCTGCTGTTGATAGTCCGGTTACCGCTTACAGTAACACTTCGACGTCAGCTCGATCGCGAAGCTCATCAATGTAGTTGCGAAAGAGCTCTTGTTGTTCCTGCTGGCCGAGAAACTGCTCTATTTGAGGCAACGCTTCCTCGAATGACTGTACGCCCTCATCGCTTTCGTCGGTCTTGTGAATTATGTGATATCCGAACTGCGTCTCGACGATATCGCTCATTTCGCCGATATCAAGGTCGAACGCTACCTCTTCGAACTCCGGAACCATCTGTCCCTGTGAGAAGAAGCCGAGATCGCCACCGTCCTGGGCGGTTCCGTCCTCGCTGTATTCGCGCGCAAGCTCTGCGAAGTCCTCGCCTTCATCGAGCCGTCTTCGAATATCCTCGATCCGGTTTCGAGCTTCTTCGCGCTCGCTCTCATCCATATTCTGGGTCAAGACGAGAATATGACTCGCGCGAACCTGGGGTGGTGTTTCGAAGAGCTCGGGATTGTCATCGTAGAACTCGCGTGCAGCCTCTTCGCCTACTTCAGTATCGCTCAAGACGTCGCCCTGAAGAATCTCCTCGATTACCATCTGCTCCGCAATATCCGACTCAATCTCTTCGAGCGTGAGATTCTGCTGCGCAAGCGCTTCTTCGAATGCCTCCTCGCTCGGAAACTGTGCCTTAATCTGCTCCAGCTGAGCAGCGACATCTTCTTCGCTCGGCGCAATACCACGGTCCCTGCCGTCCTGCAATATCAGCTCGCGGGCGATGAGTTGATCGAGCAGCTGCTCTTCGATCTGTGACCTCTGTTCATCGTCGATCTGCATCCCTTGCGCCTGGTACTGCTGCATCTGCGCCTCGAGTTGCTGTTCAAAGACAGATCGTGTGATCTCAACTCCGTTTACGATCGCCACGACATCATCCGAGTTCTCATTTCCGCTCGCATTACCGCTTCCGCACGCGGTCACGACCGCAACTGCGCTCAGCAGAAAAAGGAACGCACCTTTCTTCAAGACCTGCATAGGTTCTCCTCTTGGATACTTATAGTTGGGGCATGTGATCTACCGTCGAGTACACCATGCCGAACGAATTCTTGTAAACACCTGAGAACGATGTAGAAGAGGGCCGTAAGACCTCGTCGCCTTGATAGAGTTCCGGACCGAATCGAACGACGCACGCGGCACCGAGATTGGACAGAACAGTCTCGTGCCGTTCATAATGCCGCACACGCGCGAAATGCATCCTGCTCAAAGGCACCTTTGAAGTACAGGCGAAGAGAGTTATACCTGATCATGAAATCACATGTCTATTTCGCCGATAGCGGCGACAACGGGATCTTGATACATCATAGCGCCGGCAATTCGGTAGTCGGGCGCATCCAGGCGCTGGCGCCCGGTGTAGTGCGCATCGAAGCGGGCGATGAACGGGAATTCGTCGATGCACCGACGCTTACCGCCGCGAACCGTGGCCGACACTCGAGTGCGTGTTGCGTCGTACACCCGGATTCGGTCGTTTCGGAGGCGCTCGAAGTCCGCACCGTGGCAGACACCGCGAATGGGATCGACGACGCAGCCGGTACTTACGCTTGCGAGCTGATTCGAAGCGTCGAGCTCGTACAGGATGGCCACGTTCGGCAGCTGCCGGCACTCGACGGCGTCGAAGTGCCGTCCGAAGGAGTACGTCTGCCGCTTTCGTTCGACGACCATCGGACTCGAATTGCATGCGAGACCGGGATCTGGTTCTTTCGTGACGCACCGCGACTCGTCGATCCGTGGACATCCCTGCAAGCTGCCTTCGCCGAAGATGGCGAGGCGGTCTGGAAACTCGATCCGCACGCGCCGGATTGGTACGTTTTCGCGTGGAACGGTAATGCCGAGTGGCTTCGCAGGCGCTTCCTCGATTTGACCGGTCCGATACCGATGCCGCCGTTGTGGATGTTCGGAATGTGGCACAGCCGGTATTACCCATATCGGCAGGAGGAGGCGCTCGAACTCATCGATCGCTACCGTGAGCACGGTTTTCCGCTCGATGCCTTCGTCGTCGACACCGACTGGCGCGAGGGCGGGAGTCGAGGCTACAGAATCAACCGGGAACTCTTTCCCGACATGCAACGGTTTTTCGAGGATGCTCATCGCCGGCGGGTTCATATCATGTTCAATGACCATCCCGAACACAAAGGACGGGAAGCTCTCGACGAATCTCTGCTTCGATATCGCCACGAGAACTTGACGAAGCTACTGGAGATGGGACTCGACGGCTGGTGGTTCGATCGAAATTGGCGCGAGATATTCTACGGACCGCATCGTGGAATCGAGTCTTCCGTGTGGGGACAGCTTGTCTATGCCGAGATCGACCGCAGCCACCGTGACCGGAACAGGGCTCAAATGCTCTCGATGCGGACCGATCACCCCGCCGGGCACCGGTATCCAATATGGTGGACAGGCGACATTTACAGCGATTGGGAAGCACTCACCGAGGCGGTCGAGGAAACGATCGATGCCGGCTCCCAACTCTTCCCCTACACGGGCCAGGATATCGGCGGCCATTTCGGCTTTCCCGATGTCGAGCAATATGTACGTTGGGTTCAGTGGGGTGCGGTCTCCCCGACGTTCCGTCTGCACTGCGGCCCACGTAATCGATTTCGCGAACCGTGGCGATTCGGTGAACGTGCGGAAACGATTGCCCGCAGATACTCGGCGTTGCGAATGAAGCTCGTGCCGTTGCTGTACGCACTGGCATACGAGGCAAACAGCTCCGGTACGCCGCTCCTGCGTGACGTTTCGTTCGTCGACCCCGAGTTCGCCGCCGGCGTTCGTGAGCCGGACCGTACACGGCTTACCGATCACTTCTTTCTCGGGAGCGATCTTTGGATTGCGCCGGTACACTCACCGGCCGCTCAGCTGTCGCCCGATTTCCAGCTGCTGCAGGCAGAGCTCATCAGAGAGGTATTTACCGGCACCGACTCCAACTCACCACTTCTCGAGCGGGCAGAGGCCTGGGAGGTGCGATTGTCGCCGACCTATGCCAGCCGCGACCGTGGCAATTGGGGAAGTGAGTTCTTCGTACGCTGGAGGGGAAGTTTCACCGTTCCCGAGAGCGGCTACTATCGGTTTGTGCTCTCCGGTTCGGGTATTAAGGAGCTTTGCATCGGCGTGTCGGCCGGTTCTCAAGTTGAGGGCGAGTATCACCCCGATGGGATCGACGATTCGCCGGCGGCGTTTCGTTCCGAGCCCCCGCAGGTCCGCTCGGTCTTCGACAAAGGACGCAATGAGCTCACCCTCGAGCTCGAGGCGGAGAACCGATATCCGATTGAGGTCACCTATCTTCAGCGGGATGACGAGGTGTGTTCGTGCTATCTGTCGTGCAGTGGTGTACCCGAAGGAAAGGATGTACCGGACGCTCCGGTAGACATCACACTACCACCGGGCGAGTGGATTCGCCTGCACGACGGATCGATCCACCGCGGTCAGAAGGAACTGCATACGTCGGTATCGCTCGAGGAGCTGCCGCTCTTTGTGGGCGCCGAATCGATCGTGCCACTCGCGCCGTATGCCGAGAGTACCGAGGACCTCGATTGGCGAGAGATCGAGCTTCATATTCGTCCACCGGTAGATCCCGGCGGTTCAGTCACGCGTACGCTCTTTGCCGACGACGGCGAGAGTGACAGCATCAATAACGGCGCTTACGTTACCAGCTCGATCTCGGTTATGCGTGACGATGCCGGCACGATTCGAGTCGTTGCCCGAAGATCGGGTACGACGCACGATCGCGCTTCGGAGGCGTTTGCGCAGTTTGACGTACGGCTTCACCTCGAGGTGGGCGAGTCGGTGAAACAGATTACGAGTACGGCCCACGGGAGCGCGAACGTCGTATACGAAACGCTGTCATATGGGGGAGAGTCGATACAGACAGAAGGCACAACTGCGTTTGAGGCGCCGACGGCGCTTCGACCGGATGCGGAGAGCGTGCGCGTGTGGTTGCCGCTCGATTCACCGGATTCCGAAGGGGGCTATTCCGGCGAGCTGCGCGTAATGCTCGGGTGAACGAGCGCGCTCGCCGGCATATCGTGCATCAGCCGGTTATGTCGGCACGCCGACGGTTATCAGTGGAAATCGCGGCTTTCGACTGACGTCGGCGTCATCGATGAATCCGGCTCCCAAAGTATATCGACGAGAATATACGGGCTTGTGGGATGGCGCTGGAGCGTGCCACTGACTCCAAGAAAATTTCGGGCGAGCGCCAGCGGTCGATAAGCGGATAGCACTTCCGGACGGAGAATGAGGTTCACAAAGCCGCTTTCATCCTCGAGGGTCATGAAGAGCGTGCCGGCGGCGGTTTCGGGCCGTTGCCGGCAGATAACCAGCCCGGCGTAGCGCACCGATACACCGTCCGCCCGCCGCGCAAGCCCCGCCGCGTCGGGGAGGCCGGCGCGAGCCAGCTCGTCGCGCAGCTGATCGAGCGGATGTCCGCGGGTGCTGTAGCCGACCGACTCGTAATCCCAGACGATCTGCTCGGATACCGAAAGGCGCGTGAACGCCGGCGACGGCTCGCTTCCCGCGAGCAGCGGGGGCTGCCGCTGTGCCTCCGCGGAGTTGTGTGCCGGCGCATTGGGTCGTTCACCGCCCGATTGCTCACTGCCGGGCCACTCGTCGCCGAATCGCTCACCACCGGTCCGCTGCGTTCGATCTCCACCGCGTCGCTTGCCGTCATGCTGTAGACCCTTCTCTCTGCGCTTCCGGTGCCCGTACATTTTCCAGAGCGCCGAGCGTCTCGATACCCCGAGCTCGCGCAGAGCACCTGCCTCTGCCAGTGAAGCCGCCACATCTTCGTCGATACCGGTGCGCTGCAGGAGATCCTCCACAGATTCGAACCGAGTCCGCCGCTCGCGTACTATCGCCTCGTAATCGGCGTACCCCATCTTCCGGGTAAAGCGAAGCCCCATTCGCACAGCGAAGCATCGCTCTCCGTCGCCACCCGTGTCTTCGAGCGTACAGAGCCACTCGCTTTTGTAGATGTCCGCTTCCCTGATCTCAACGCCGTGGCGCCGTGCATCCTCGACGATAGTCGACGGAGCATAGAAGCCCATCGGCCACGCGTTCAGAAGCGCGCAGGTGAACTCGACGCGGTAATGGTACCGCATCCACGCGGTCGCGTACGCGATGAGCGCGAAACTCGCCGCGTGACTCTCCGGGAAGCCGTACTCACCGAAGCCGCGAATCTGGTCGAA
>SLIN01000258.1 GCA_007135605.1 Spirochaetales bacterium
CCACTACAAGGACGTCTTTAACCGTCCCGGGCAGCACTTTCAGACCCAGAAGCAGTCGCCCGCTCTTATTCTTGCCGTCGAGAAAGGACAACTGCTCTACGACGCGGGCGCTCGGTTCCGAAGCTGGGGCACCGATATTCCGCTCTACTACAACGCTCCCGTTCGAAACTGTCTCTTCAACTGCGACTACTGTTTTCTGCAAGGAATGCACAGCTCGGGGAATATCGTGCTCTTCGTGAACAGTCCGGATTTCATGCGGAAGGCCGCCGAACAGGCGCGGCAAGAAAGAATTCTGGTCAGCATAAGCTACATGACCGACCTGCTCGCCTTCGAACCTCTCGCTCCGATCTGTCGCAAATGGATCGGTTTCGCCGGCGAAACCGATAACCTCGAAATCGAGATCCGAACGAAGAGCGAGTTCTACGGAGCAATCCGGACCCTCTCTCCTTCCGACAGCACGATTCTCTCCGTAAGCCTCTCTCCGGCTCGCATCGCCGCCCGATATGAGCGCGGCTGCGCCTCATTCGCCGGCCGCCTTTTCGCGGCACGACAGGCGCTGGAAGCCGGGTGGCGCGTTCGGCTCTGCTTCGATCCGATGGTCTACACCGAAAACTGGGAAGCTCAGTACGACGAATGTGTGCGCGAGACATTCACCCGACTCGATCCGTCGCGCATTGAGGAAGTGAGTTTCGGCGTCGTTCGAATGGCGCCCGACTTTCTCTCGCGGATCCGCTCAGGTCGCAGCGATTCGGACATTCTCTACTATCCGTTTCGTATCGAAGACCAGGGAGCCTCACGAGTGGCCACCTATTCGACCGAGGTGCGCGATCGAATGCGAACACACATGCTCGAAACCCTTCGTCGCCATATGCCCGAAGATCGTATCCACTTCGCACACGGATGAACTGCCTCATCGCTGCCTCCGGAAAAACCATGTCTTCCCGGAAACACGTTCTCCGCCAAACCGTTGACAACACAACCATGCTGTCGCTATCGTGTATGCACCATGACAATCGCAGTAACCGAAAAGGCACGAACTGAGCTCGTCAACCTCGATGTGAATCAAACACAGTTTCTCCGCCTCTGGGTCGAACCGGGTGGCTGCTCCGGTATGAGTTACGGTGCGGCTATAGACGACGAAATGGTCGAAGGCGACGAAACGATCTATCAGGACGATGCGATTCGCGTCGTTGCCGACCCGGAAAGTCTTCAGTACTTCGACGGATTGACGATCGACTACACCGACGACCTCGTGCAGAGCGGATTTCGCTTCATTAACCCGAACGTCGTGAAATCGTGCGGCTGTGGTTCGAGCTTCAGCTGCGAAGCGTGTTGATGAGCGAATCATTGAAGACCTCACTGACAGGCGGCGAGAGCGTCTACTGCATCAACGAAGCTCAGCTCGCCAAGGCGAAGAGTCTTGCCGAAGGTGACGGCGTCGAAAGCGAACGGGTTCGCGAGGCCCTCGCCCGCATAGAAAACGAGTACTCGCGCAACGAACGAGCTGCTATTGCATTCGTGCTGATCGAACGGCTGCTATCCCGCACCGAATAGTTACATTACACCTGCCGCCCGAAAGAGCCGGTCACGAAGCGCTGCATAGCGCTGGTCATCGGGCGGCACGGCGATCCATATTTCCGACGCGCTCCGTTCCCAACTGCTGAGCAATCGGTAGAACTCGACGCTCAACGCTTCGTAGGTTTGAAACCTCACCACGTTGCCGCCGGCCTGGAGTACCTCAGCCGCCAAGTCGTCGAACAACTCCCCGTCGTCGTGTGCTGCGCCGGAAACATATACCAGCACCACGCCGGGCTGCACCGCTGGTGCATCGACCTGGCGCGTCTTGCCGGACACTTCTCCCGCGCTCTCGACAGTGCCGGTCCGAGCGTCGCTCACACTCACGTGCCGGCGTTCGATTACCCGAACCGGGATTTCCGGGGCGTAGTGCCGATACCGTGTACCGGGAGATCCGGCGCTCGTCTGAGCACTTTCGCCATCCGGGACCCGTTCATTCGTCCCGCTCGAAATGCCCGCGTCATCACCCTGATCTCGGTTTATTACTCGGACGATCTCATCACAGGTTATATCTCCCGGCCTCAGAATGACCGGCACCCCGTTGCGAATCTGGACAACGGTACTTTCAATTCCGACTCGACACGCTCCTCCGTCGAGCACTGCCGAGACTCGTTCGCCGACCTCCTCAATCGCCCGAACCGCGTCGGTCGGACTCGGGCGTGACGAACGGTTTGCACTCGGTGCGGCAAGACCGACGCCCACGTGCCGTATCAACTCAAGGGCGATTTCGGAGTCGGGAATCCTGATCGCGACGGTTTCTCCTCCGGCGGTCACAAGCGCAGAGAGTGCACCGGGGTGAAGCGGCACGACCACCGTAAGCGGGCCGGGAGCGAACTCGGCGAAAAGCGCGCGCTCGGCCTCACCAAAGAACCCGTAGCGCTCAGCCATCTCAAGCGAGTCGACGTGTACGATCAGTGGATTTCCCTTCGGCCGCCCTTTCACCGCGTACACTTCAGCCACCGCCTCGTCGAGGTCGACTCGCGCGCCGAGGCCGTATACCGTCTCGGTCGGGAAGACGACAAGATTCCCGGTACGCAATAGTTCGGCTGCTTCGAGAACATCAATGCTTGGTCGGATGACGAACCTCCTTCGGCCGTATAGAATGCTCCACCTCGGGGAATACCATTCGGAGAACACCATAATTATGCGAATTCCATCACGCTTGAGGAAGCCGCGTGTGGAGAGCACTGTCGGCTCCGACGGCACATCTATAGCATCGGATGCCGGAATCGACTTGCGTTCAGTCTCTCGGTATGCGCGCAAACCTCGACTCTTCGAATCCGAACGACGGCAGTTCTGGGCGGATCCGTATGTCAGTCAACACGTCCTCGATGCTCACCTCGACCAGTCAACCGATGCCGGTTCGCGGCGTTTCGCAACCATCGACTCATCCTGCGAATGGATCAGCGACGTGTACGACCGTACCGGCGGGGCAGCGCAAAGGAACAGCCGCGACCCGGAACGAGCACCGCGCGTGCTCGATCTCGGATGTGGACCGGGGCTCTACGCACTCCGATTTCAACATGCCGGTTTCCGTGTGACCGGGATCGATATTTCCCCCGCCGCGATCCGGTACGCGACCGACCGGTGCCGGATATCAGCCCGGTTCGCCGAGTTTCGTCAGGCAGACTACACCGATGTGGAGTTTCCCGGCAGTTACGATGTGGCTACCTGCATTTACGGAGGAATGGGAACGATATCCGATACCACACGAGAGGACCTTACACGCCGGATATTTCGTGCGCTGAGCCCTGGCGGTCTTTTCTTTTTTGATGTGTTTACCCGCGCATACGTGGACGCCGAGCGTCTTCGTGACGGCTGGTCTATCGTACCGCACGACGGTTTCTGGTCACCCTCGCACTATCTCGTGCTCGAGCAAAGCCACCACTTCCCTCGTGCATCGGCCTGCGCCGATAGCTACACGCTGCTCTTCGAAGACGGTATGGCCGATCGTTACCTCGTCTGGCACCGCTATTACGGCAGCGAAGAGATCCGGTCACTGACCCGGAAAGCAGGTTTTGACACCGTTGAAACGTACGCCGACCTCTGCGGAACCCCGCAATACGCCGGCGCATTCTGGATAGGGGTTGTGGCACGCAAACCGTTCTAGGCGGTAATCGTCCGCTACTCAGCCACACGGCGGTAGCAGCTTCAACCTGAACACCTTCAGCATTTCACCCAGACGTATCCGTCCTCGACCTTCGTTTCAAACGTTTGAACCGGCCGAGTAGCCGGGAAGTCTTTCACAGCACCGGTACGGATATCGAAACGTGAACCGTGTTTCGGACAATAGACATCACCGTCGACAATCATCCCTTCGTTCAACGGTGAGTACTCGTGCGAGCACGAATTATCGGTGGCGTAAATGCCGTCCTCGAGTTTATAGAGACAATACTCCTTCCGTCGCACGACGAACCGATACGTAGTCGAGAAGTCGTCGACGGCGACCGCCTTCCGCCATTTTGCCATCTACTCGTCATCCTCTTCGGCTTCGTGCGCCTCATGGACGCGGTGTGACACGAGCTGACGAAGCTCGTCCTGGATGCGTTCGGGCGCCTTATCGATTATGTCGTCGAAGAAGCCCATGAGCAGCGTCTCTTCGGCTTCCACGCGCGAGTATCCACGGGCCTGCAGATAGAAGAGGTGTAACGGCTCGAGCTTACCGGTACTCGACCCGTGGCTGCAGCTGACATCGTCGGTGTTTATCTGAAGCGTCGGAATCGAGTCGGCTCGTGCACCATCGTTCATGATCAGGTTCTTGTTCGTGAGATAGGCGTCGGTCTGTGTCGCATTCGGCGCCACCTCGATAAGCCCCTGATAGATTGAGTGAGCCTCGTCGCGCACGGCTCCCTTGTAGTACGTCCTGCTCTCCGCGTGCGGCGCCCGGTGGTGTTGGACCGTACGCATATCCATTTGCTGATCCTGGTACGGAAAGTACAGCCCGTTCAGCCGAACCAGCGATCCGGGACCGTCGAGCGTACAATCGAACCTCGATTTCGCAAGCATGCCACCAAAATTGCACACGTAATGCTGAAAGCTGCCGTCGCGCTGCAGGCTTCCCGCGCCGAAACTGAATACCGTGGAATCGATGTTCAGGTTCTGTATGCTCATGAACCGCACGTCGGCAGCGGCATCGATATAGCAGTCGGTGCCTTCGTTGTAGAGAATCTCACCGTCGCCCGAGTCGCTGGTTGTCTGGACGATCATCGCGCTCGACTCCTGCTCCGCAAAAAGCACCACATGCGGAACTGTGAGACGTCCGTCGCCGTTCTCCTGAAAATCGATATAGATCGGGTCTTCGACAACTACTCCCTTCGGGAGATAGATGAACACACCGTGGGTAATCGTCGAATAGTGCCACGTTTGAATTCGATTATCCGCGCGCGCAAGCCCTTCGCGCATGAGAGATCCCGCTTTCTTTTTAACGAGCTCAGCGACCTCATCGCCCGCGTGACCGCCGGCCGCCTCAACCAGACCCGTTACCACGACCCCCTTCTCGGCCGCGCTCTGCTGAACCGCTGCTCCGGAACAGTGGCTTCCGCTGAAGCGCACGAGTGCTGCGGCATCGTCGGGCAAATCAATGCTCGCGAGCTCGCCGCTCTCCGAGCTGAATGAGTACTCGTCGAAGTCGTAGCTGGATATGTCGGTTCGGCGCCACTCTTCGACCTCGGTGGTTGGCCACGGATCCGCAACGAAGCGGTTCATCGCTTCCTTGCGAATATTCCGCATCCACTCAGGCTCGCTTCTATCCCGTATATAGTCCTCTATCGCTCCGGTACCTTCGTACCGTTTTACCTCTGCAGTACTCACGCGAGGCACTCCTCTCTTGGTATTCAGTGTTTCGCTTGTTCGCCGCCGTCGCTGTCCGCCTGCCTCTCGGCGCCGGAGCGTTCGGCGGCAGGGCGCCGGCGCCTATGCTGCGTCAACCGACGGAGCCTTCCATCTCAAGCTCGATAAGTCGGTTGAGCTCAATCGCATACTCCATCGGCAGCTGCTTCACGAGTGGATCGAGGAAGCCGTTCACGATCATCGTGCTCGCCTCTTCCTCGTCCATACCCCGACTCGTAAGATAGAACAACTGTTCCTCGGAGATTTTCGATACGCGAGCCTCGTGTTCGATGGAGACATCGTCGCTCTTGATATCCATGTACGGATACGTGTTGCTCTTCGACTCGGGATCGAGAATCAACGCGTCGCACTCGACATGGCTCTTGATACCGTGTAGGCCGGGCTCGACCTTGATCTGCCCGCGATAACTGGCGGTGCCGCCGTCCTTGCTGATCGACTTCGAGGTGATAACCGAGCTGGTATTACTCGCATTGTGCACGCACTTGCCGCCGGTATCCTGCTCCTGGTTCTTTCCGCCGAACGCAATCGACAGAATCTCTCCATGAGCACCTTCGCCCATGAGCCAGACCGACGGGTATTTCATGGTTCGCTTACTTCCGAGGTTGCCGTCAACCCACTCGATTGTTGCATTCCGATGCGCCACACCTCGCTTGGTGACAAGATTGTAGACATCACTCGACCAATTCTGGATGGTCGAATATCGGACTCGCGCACCTTCGAGGGCGATGATTTCGACAACAGCCGAATGCAGGCTGTCGGATGCGTAGACCGGCGCGGTGCACCCCTCGACATAGTGGACGAAGCTTCCCTCGTCGGCGATGATCAGCGTTCGCTCGAATTGTCCGAAGCTCTCGGAATTGATGCGAAAGTACGCCTGCAACGGAACGTCCACCTTCACACCGGGAGGGATGTAGACAAAACTCCCCCCGCTCCAGACCGCGCTGTTGAGCGCTGCGAACTTATTGTCGCTGTACGGTATCACGGTTCCGAAGTACTTCTTGACCAGTTCGGGATAGCGTTCAACCGCATGCTCCGGTGAGCTGAAGATAACACCTTGCTCCTCGAGCTCTTTGCGGGTGTTGTGGTACACCATTTCCGAATCGTACTGGGCTCCGACCCCGGAGAGGTATTTCTGTTCGGCCTCCGGAATTCCGAGCCGGCGATACGTTTCCTTGACCGTTTCCGGCACCTCGTCCCAGTCGTTATAGCTGCGGTCCGATGAGGTGGCGTAGTACACGATTTCGTCGAAATCGATGTCGGAAAGATCCGCTCCCCAGTTCGGCATCGGTTTCGATCGGAACGCCTTCAGGCTCTGCAACCGGAACTCGGTCATCCAATCCGGTTCGTTCTTGTAGCGGCTGATATCACGCACTACCTGTTCGCTCAGACCCTTTCGCGTCTTGTAAACGCTCATGTCCGGGTAGGCGAATCCGTACTCGTAGTCACCGAGTGTCACTGTCTGCTTTTCACTGCTCATTGTTGCCCTCCTCGGCAATACCGTACTGACTACGGACCCAGTCGTACCCGTTGGCTTCCAGCGATTCGACCAGCTCATGCCCGCCGGACGAAACGATCTTGCCTTCGTACATAATGTGAACGAAATCGGGTCGAATGTGGTCGAGAATTCGCTGATAGTGGGTGATAATCAGGGAACCGAAATCGGGATCGCGCATGCGGTTCACCCCGTCGGCCACGATCTTCAACGCGTCGATATCGAGACCGCTGTCGGTTTCGTCGAGAATCGCAAAAGTCGGCTTGAGCATGAGCATCTGCAAGACTTCCATCCGCTTCTTCTCGCCGCCGGAGAATCCTTCATTGAGATAGCGGTTTATGAAGTTACGATCCATCTTCATGAGGTCGAGCATCTCTCGAAGCTCCTTGATGAAGCTCGTAGCGTTGAAATTCTCTTCGCCGAACCGGATCTCCGCGGCGCGCTTCAAGAACCTCCCAACGGTAACCCCCGGGATCTCCACCGGATACTGGAACGCCATGAACAGCCCCAAGCGCGAGCGTTCATGCGTTTCCAACTCGAGGATATTCGTCCCGTCAACGTGTATCTCGCCACCGGTCACCTCATAGAGCGGATGGCCGAACACGACATTGCTCAGCGTGCTCTTTCCGCTGCCGTTCGGTCCCATAAGGGCATGAATCTCGCCCGACTGCATCGTGAGATCCACCCCGTTGAGGATCGCCGTGTCTTCGATTTTTGCTTTCAGTCCCTTTATCTCGATCTTCATATCGTGTCCCTGTCCTTCTAAAGGTATCGTTTCTCGCACCGTGCGTAATTCGTGCGTCTCACCGACGTATCGCTGGACCCTGTACTGCTCAACCGTCCCGAACGGTCTCTACAACACCACCGCGCCACAGTGTCGAGCGCCGTTCATAGCTTGTCGGACTTCACTTCGGAGTTGAATATCGGACGCATACGCAAGCGTTCCCCTGCATGTCTATGGGCAAAACCTTGCACCCGACCGCGCCGATATTCAGTTCCGTCCCCATGTTCGACACACTCCTACGGGCAATGTATCGCCGCTCGGTCTATATCGGGAACCCGAGCTCCAACCGAGCCTCTTCGCTCATGAAGTCAAGGCTCCACGGCGGATTCCAGACCAGGTTACACACGACATTATCAATTCCTGTCGCCTGTTGAACCGCGACGGTCATGTCACGCTCGATCACATCCGCCAGCGGACACCCCGGTGAAGTCAACGTATAGTCGATTTCGATCTTGTCCTCAGCCGGTTCGACCCGGTAGACGAGACCGACATCGACGATGTTCAGCCCGATTTCCGGATCGATCACGCCTTTCAGTGCGTCAAGCACCTCACCTTTCGAGTGCACTACAAACTCCTCCCGAACCGCCGATCAAACGAACGATTCGACGACGCAACGGACATTTTTTTTCCATTGTCAATATAGCAAGTCATCCCCGCTTTGAAAAGGGGGTAACGCCTTTTCCGGCACAAAATCCGCATATCGAGGGGCGCGGCTCAACGAACCTCCCGAACGCGTTTCTCGCGAGCACGATGCCTCTCGTGCCGGATGTGCCGTACACACTTCCACGCCCGACAGTTGACGCGAGCCATGGTCCTCCGTAGCCTCTTCCAGAAATGAACAGCCTGATCGTCCTTTGCAATCCGGAACCGAAAAGCCTGAACGCCGCGGCTGCAACCTCGATCGTAGAGGCGTTTCGTTCGGCGGGCCATAGCGCACGATTGCTCGATCTCTATCGGATCGAGTTCTCGCCGATCCTGACGGCCGACGAAGTAAACCGTCGCTTCAGTTTCGATGAGATTGTACAGGAGCACGCGCACTTCGTCACCACCGCCGACTCGCTCGTTTTCGTACATCCGGACTGGTGGGGCGCGATGCCGGCTCTCCTGAAGGGGTGGATCGACCGCGTCTTTCGCCCCGGCGTGGCCTACGAGTACGAAGGTCCGGAGTTTGGAACGAAAGCCAGAGTTCCCCTGATGCGCGGTAAATCGGCGAGCGTCTGTATAACGAGCGATCAACCACTGCCTCCGAACGGACACCCGATCGAACTCATATGGACCGAACACATCCTTACATTTTGTGGCATTGCCCGACCGGTCTGTCATATACTTGGAGATGTCCGAAACACTACGTACCGTCGGCGCCGACGCTGGATCCGAGAGATCTCAAGAGAGTGCGTAGCAACGGCGGATCGAACGGAGGATCGCTGATGCCGGCGGTACCAGGCAAATTACTACACGCTTACGGGAGCGACGTATGCAACTATACGTGATCCGGCACGCGAAAGCGAAAGCGGCCGTTGATGATCAGGCGGATATCGAGCGGGAACTGACCGGTTCGGGAAAGAAGGCCGCCCGACGGCTCGCAGCGAAGCTACGTGAGCTCCATGCAGTTCCGGCCATGATACTGTGTTCCCCTGCTGTGCGTGCTCGCCAGACGTGCGGCATTCTCACAATGGCCTCGGATTATATCGGCCATCTGACCTACTGTCCCGAGCTCTTCGATGCCGATGCCGAGGAGTACTTCTCCATTCTCGCCCAATACGGTGGGAGTGCCGACCCGCTCGCCGTAGTAGCGCACAATCCCGCAATCGAGGAATTCCTCAAATCGCTGACCGGCAACGAGCATCGGATGAAGACCGCCAACGCGGCGGTACTCGACTGTGACTGTGCTCGCTGGGATCGACTGAAAGAGGGCTCGGTGCATTTACGGCAGACAGTTGTTCCGTAATCGAGCAACTCAACGCGCGCCGCTTCCCGCCGTAATCGGTACATCAACCCGTGTCCCGACTCCCGTAAGAGGCTATCCCGAGTGTTGCTATGAGCTCTCCGACTGCGGTGACACCGTCTCGGCGAGCGCGAGGCGGTATACAGCCTCGTCGCCGATATGCTCGCCGGTAGGGGTAAATCCGAGATTAAGAAAGAGTCGTGCCGCGTGCTCGTTCCGTTGAGGAAAGCTGAGATAGAGCGCCGGACAGCTGAAACGGGTCCGCAACCGTTCGATCAGCTGCTCCATTGCCCGTCGTGCATACCCCTTCCCCTGATATCGATAGTCGACCATGAGCCGGAGCAACCAGTATCGTCCATCCTCATCATCGAGTCCGAACATCAGAAAGCCGACCATCGTATCGTCGTCGTAGATCGCCAGCGGTGTTACCTCGTGGTCGACCTGCGCCTGAGCAAGCGAATAGACATTCGATGCAACCAGCCCTGCCTGGTCTTCCCGAACTCGCAAGTTGATGCATTCGTCGAAATTTTCGTGGGTTAGGTCTCTCAGGCTCACCGACATAGTGCGGAGATCTTACCGCAGGCCGGAGTTTACAAGCAAGCGGATCGTTCGTACGAAATACGGGCGATATGGTGTGCATGAATCGCGGAATCGATTATGCTTTGAGACGCAATTGCTTTGATAAGACGCAAACGTTTCATACGACGAACCATACGACACAGCCGGCGATTTCAGGAAATCATCGGCATTCTCGTTCGATACGGCTTTGCCGACTGGCTGTCGGCGTTGAAGCTGGACCGGCGTTTCCGCTTTGTCCGGCGACTGCTCTCTAGCCGAAGCGTGGAGATGCCGGTCGGTGCGTCACGCTGGCAGCTGATTCGCATGGCGTTCGAGGAGCTCGGGCCCACCTTTATCAAATTCGGACAGCTACTCAGCAATCGAAGTGATATGCTGCCGGCTGAGCTTCTTGCCGAACTGGAGCAGCTTCAGGATCATGTTCCACCGTTTCGGTTCGACGAAGTCCGCCGTGTTATCACCCGCGACCTCGGGCAACCGATTGAAGAGCTGTTCGCCATGTTTGAGGAGACTCCGGTGGCCAGCGCCAGTGTCGCTCAGGTACACCGGGCACGGTTGAAAAACGGTAAGAATGTCGCAGTGAAAGTCCAGCGTCCCGGATTACGCGAGATCGTCGAGGTCGATCTCGACATAATCTCCGCCTTCGCCCGGCTCGCCGAAGCGTATGTGCCGTCATGGCGCTTCTTCAATCCGAGTGGTTTCGTTGAAGAGTTTCGAGAGCGATTAAACGGTGAGCTCGATTTCAGTCAGGAAGCGCGCAACATTCGGCGCTTCGCCGCGATCTTTCGGAACAACCGTCATGTACGCGTACCGGAGATTTACGCCGAGCTTTGCAGCCGTCGCGTAATTACCATGGAGTACATCGCCGGAACCCGTATGAGTGAGGTGTTGCGCGACCGTTCCCGCCGATTCGATCGAAAGGCACTCGCCCGACGCGCCGGCGAGCTCATGCTCGATCAGGTTTATCTCCACGGGTTCTTCCACGGCGACCCCCACCCGGGTAACCTCATGGTCCTACCTGACGGCGTTATCTGCTTCTTGGACTTCGGGATGATGGGCACACTTCGTCCGCGCGAACGGGAGGCGCTTACCGAATCGATTCTCGGTCTCGTCGACCGCGATCCCGTTCGCGTGACCGACGCTGTGCTCGTGCTTACCGAAGAGGCGGGTCCGGTAAACCGCGAGCGGCTCGAGGATGCGGTCTTCGACCTTATCGACCAGTACGCCGACGCAACCCTCGGGGACCTCGATATGGGCGACCTCTTTCAGGAGCTCGTTCAGATCGCACTCCAGCACAACCTCCGCATGCCCACTCGCATGCTGGTCATGATCAAGGCAACCGTAATCGTCGAAGGGGTCGGCTACCACCTCGACCCTGACTTTCAGCTTCTCTCTCTGTTACAGAAGTTCACCACCAAGATCATTCGGGATCGATTCCATCCGAAGCGACTCGGCAAGGATGCGGCAGCCGGATCGATCGATATGCTGGAACTCCTGCGAGGCTTACCCCGCGACGGCCGGGAGCTCATTTCGCAGCTGAAAGGCGGCGAGCTCACGCTGAACATGCACCTTACCGGTACTGAACCGCTTCGCAAGACGCTGGACAACGTCAGTTACCGAATCGTGTTCGGATTCGTTCTTGCCGCGCTTATGATCGCCTCGGCGCTCATAGTGCATGCCGGACTGCCTCCGCTCTGGAACAACATCCCGATATTCGGCTTATCCGGATTCATTATCACCGGTGTTCTCGGCCTCGGATTTATTCTGCGCATCGTCACACGGGTGTTCCGGCGTCCGGAACACTGATTGAACTCGTTTGAGCGCCCGGGGCGGGGACAACCCGATCGGCCGCCCCCGTACAAACCGTCCGGGACTATGAGTCGTCGCTGTTCGTGCAGCCGTGTCTATGTGCACCGTTCGGTACTGTGCGCCACCGCCGTTCGTGCAGCCGTGTCTATGTGCACCGTTCGGCACTATACTCCACCGCCGTTCGTGCCGCTGTTGCTGCCTATGCGAGTACCGAAGTTATGCGTATCGTCGACAGATGCGCCGCACCGCTCCGGCGTATCCACTTCCGAAGATGTTGAGGTGGTTCAGGAGATGGTAGAGATTATAGATATCACGCCGCTCGGTATAACCGGGGTCCAACGGCCATTCGTTGCGATACGCCTCGTAGAATTTTCGACCGAAACCGCCGAATAGCTCGGTCATCGCAAGATCCGCTTCCCGATGCCCGTAGTACACCGCCGGATCGATGAGCACCCCCTTCCCCTCGCGATCACAGAGATAGTTGCCCCCCCAAAGATCGCCATGCAGAAGAGACGGCTGATCCGGTTCAAAGAGAAGCTCGTTCAACGTACCGGCAAGCGACTCGATTTGACCCGC
The DNA here is from genome assembly GCA_007135605.1 of Spirochaetales bacterium. GTDB lineage: Bacteria > Spirochaetota > Spirochaetia > DSM-27196 > SKKC01 > SLAN01. The sequence continues at coordinate 12,607 of SLIN01000258.1, forward strand.
CATTTCGGAGTCGGCAAGACCGCGCTCCCGCGCGAGTCGCACCTGATACCCGAGCCGTACTTCTCCGAAGAACTCGCACCACCTTGCGCGCCGTTCATTCGGCTGCGGAGTGGAGCCGATGAAATTGTCCCGATCGAAACCGCAGGAGTCGCTGCGACGATCGAAATGCAACCGGGCAAGCTCCCGACCGAATCTCTGCTCGAAGCTCGCGTCGGGCCGGCCCGTCGCCACGTATTCCATGAGGAGGTAGGTGGTTCGCCCCTCGGTCCATACTGCCTCTACCGACGGGACTCTCGGCCCGCGCGAACTAACAAGCGCACGCAACCCCGCGGCTTCCGCTTCAAGCATCTCACGGCCACCACTACCGTCATGCTGCTTGAGGCAGTACTCCTTACCTGACGGGATCCGGACCCACTCCGTCCGGGATATACAGCCGCCGCCAAGCGGTTTTCTTTCAACGATCTCCAGATCAGCTCCGTTCATGGCTTCCGACCTTGCTCCCACTCAGCGCACGAACAAGGGCATCGGCACTCCGATCGATTATCTCGTATACGCGACCGAAACCGTCGGTTGCCCCATAATACGGGTCCGGCACCTCCGCATCTTCACCGCCCTCCGGATCGTATGTACGGAACATGCGTACCTTCTCGCGCTGCCGCTCATCAGCAAGCCGGAGCACCGACCGGTAGTTGCCTCGGTCCATTGTAAGGATGAGATCGTATTCATCCAGATCGGCTGGACGAAACAAGCGTGCCCGATGCCGAAAGCGAATCCCGTGGCGCGCCAACTCAGCTCGTGCTCTCCGATCGACATCGTCGCCGAGGTGATACGAGGTTGTGCCCGAGCTCTCGAGGCTTATGCTTTTCTGCAAGCCGGCACTTCGAATTCTCTCTTCCACCACGGCGTGCGCGATCGGACTGCGACAGATATTTCCCGAGCACACGAACATAATCTTGAATCCCATCTTCCGGTTATGACCTCTCCACGTTGCCCGATACTGTTAATCAACCAGCTTCCGTACGACACCGAGCAGCTTATCCGCATCGAACGGCTTCACGATCCAACCGGTCGCTCCGGCTTCCTTTCCTTCGGCCATTTTTGAGTCTTGACTCTCGGTAGTCAGAACGACAATCGGAGTGAATCGGTGTGCGCTATGGGCGCGCACACGACGAACCAGCTCGATTCCGTCCATGTTCGGCATGTTCACGTCGGTTAACACGAGATCGAAGGGGCCGTCGTCGAGCCGCCGTTCACCGATCTTCCCGTCCTCAGCTTCCACTACCTCATAATCGGCCTGCGACAGAATGTAGCTCACACTCTGTCGGATGGCCGCCGAATCATCTACAACTAGTACTTTCTTCCCCATACCCGAACCGACCTCCAATCGATCTCTCCAGTCATACTGTCGCGGGGCTACGTGAAGCGAGTCTGAAGCAGCGCCTTCAAGAATCCGTAGATTCGCTCTACAGACGGCAGGTAGAGCCGTTCATCCGGTGAGTGCGGATTTTGAATCGTGGGCCCTATGCTGATCGTGTCCATCCCCTCGAACTTGCTTCCAATCACACCACATTCGAGTCCGGCGTGAATCGCTTCCACCTTCGGATGGGCCCCGAAGATCTCACGATAAACGGTGCGACACTTTTCCAACAGTGGGCTTTCAAGATCAGGCTGCCAACCGGGATAGCGATTCTCGAGCGCAACTTTCGCGCCTGCGAGATGTGCGATCGCAGAAATGCGCTCGATGAGCCCCTCAAGGCAGGCATCGTTACTGCTTCGCACACTCACCCCGACTTCGAGTTTGCCTTTTCGGAGGGAGGTCGTCGCAAGGTTGCTGCTGGTCTCCACGAGCCCCGGAATGTCCGGACTCATTACCGCTACACCATGCGGAAGGGCGCACAACATATCGATCAGTCGACGCGAATCCTTCGGCGAAAGACCCTTGCGCTTGGCCGCGGGTTCCGGTTCGATCGTCACCACCGCGTGCTGTTCCCGCTCACCGTATTCACGCAGGAGCGTTTCGTTGAGCTCTCTGCATATCTCCTCGAGTTTCTTCGCTCGTGTCCAGAGAATCGCATGCGCGTCACGCGGAATGGCGTTATGGGCTTTTCCACCCTCCAGCGATACGAGGTAAACCGAGTCGCGTCGCACGATTCGTGTAAGGACTCTTCCCAGTATGAAGTTGGCGTTCGCGCGCTTCTCGGCGATGTCGACGCCGGAGTGACCTCCCCTCAACCCTGAGACCGCAACTCTCCATGGCGCCGCTGCTTTCGGGCGCTTCTCGCGGCTGCGCTTCCAGCGTATGCGGACATCGGCGCCGCCGGCGCAACCGACGGTAAGAACTCCTTCCTCCTCGCTATCGATGTTCACCAGCGTGCGCCCCGAAAGCAGGGAAGAGTCGAGCTGGAGCGCTCCGGTCAGGCCGGTTTCCTCGTCGACGGTAAACAGCAGCTCCAATGGTGGGCGTGAAACCGAAGCGTCCGTAGCCAACGCGAGGGCAATCGCAATCGCAATCCCGTTGTCCGCTCCCAGCGTAGTTCCCTCGGCTGTCAACCATTCGTCTTCCACGACCGGAGTGATGCCCTGTTTCTCGAAGTCGTGTTCGACATCCGGATTCTTCTCGCAGACCATATCCTGGTGACCCTGGAGTATGACGGGAGGCTCATTCTGTCTACCTTCTGTTCCGGGAACTCGAATCACGATATTCCCGGCGTCATCCGACCTGCAGAGCCACGAGTGTTTCTCGGCTACCTCACGCAACCAAGCGCCGACCCGCTGTTCTTTCTTCGATGGTCGGGGGATCGCGGATAGCTCTCGAAACCGCTCGAACACCACATCCGTTTCTGTCGTATTTGCCATATATCCCCTCGTTATCCTATATGTTCAGTTCTCTTCAGTGGACACCCGAACGAGAACAAAGTCGAGCGCCGCTATTTCCACCGGACGTGAGCACTTGATTTTTGTGCCGGACACGCCGGGCTCGGTTACCAGCTCGGCTTCAATATACTCTTGCGATTCAACTACGCGAGAGAGTGTTACGGCAATCGGCGAGTCGGTTACATTGCAGACTACGAGCAGTGTTGTAGCGCCGGCGTGTCGTCGAATGACGAGAAGCCCCGGGTTTCCCACCATGCAGAAATGCGTGTCCTCCGCGTCGAATTCGCTCTCGCTCTTCCGAAATGCGATGAGCCTGGCAATGCCGTCACGGACACGCTCCCGTACCTCGCGGGGCGGCCACTCGTCGGAGCTTCCTCTCTCGAAATACGGACGATGAACCCATCGTGAATCGTCCGCGGTTCTTGAGTTTTCGGTATACGTGTAATCGTTCAACTGCCCGTACTCATCCCCAAGGTAGAGCACCGGGACCCCGCGGGCAAACATAATAAGGGCGTGCAGCAGCAGCATTCGACGTATACCGTGCTCGAGGAGGTCGCTATCACCGCGATCGAGCGCTTGCTCGATTCCGCTCAGGCTTGCCGATGTGCCACAAACGCGACAATCGCCGGTTGCTGAATTGAGCTGAAACGGAACACCTCGCGCGAACGAGCCGTTGAAGGAGCCCGCGTAAAAGCGATTGAGGAAATTTCTGTGTGCGTACGGATCGACGCCGACTTCCCGCGCATCGTCGTCGGAAAACGTCCATCCGATGTCGTCGTGGCAGCGAACGTAGTTGACCCATGTACACGAAACCGGCACGGAATATCGGTGCTCGAGGCTCCGCACCAGCAGCGAACTATTCCGCGAGGCTACCGCCTCCCAGGACAACGCCATGAGAAGCGGATTGTACGAGATTCTACACTCTCGTTCTTCGATATAGCGTAATACGTCGTCAGGATGCACGATCGCCTCACTCTTGAACTCGACCGACGGCGCCACGACCTCGATCGCGACGCGGAACAGACGGATAAGCGTGTGAACGCGTGGCAAATTCTCACACGGTGTGCCAAGCTCCTTCCAGGTAAACGCGGGTGCATCGAGGCGCAAGACATCCACGCCTCGATTCGCGAGGTACAGCATCTCGTTCACCATATCTTCGAGTACCTTCGGGTTTCCGTAGTTCAAATCCCACTGATAGCGGTGAAAGGTACTCCAGACCCATCCGCCGAGCTCCGAATCGTACACGAAGCTGCCTCGCTTCTCTTCCGGAAAGATCTCGCGAAGTGTTGCCTCGTACTGATCCGGCATACGGCGGTTCGGAAAAACGTAGTAGTGACCGAGATAGCGTGGATCCCTACGCTTCGCGGCCCGTGCCCACTCGTGTTCGTCCGACGTATGATTGAAAACAAAGTCAAGTGCAAGACGCATTCCACGCTCATGCATCGAATGAGCGAGGCGCTCCAGATCCTCCATCGTACCGAGCTCTTCGCGAATCTCACGATAGCTCGAAACCGCATATCCTCCGTCGTTGCGACCGTCCGGACACTTAAATGGAGGCATTATGTGCAGGTAGTTGATGCCGAGTTGCTCAAGATAGTCGAGCTGCCGTTCCAGCGAGCTCAGATCGCCGGCAAACCGCTCGACGTAACACATGGCTCCGATTGTCGTTCGTCGCTGATACCACGGAAGTCCATTTCTGCCGCTCCTGTCGGAGACATCACGGTTATCCCGCTCTTTCAGGTCGCGGTCGCGCTCCTCCCAGGCATCGGCGAGCGTGTGGATAAGCTCAACGAGCGAACGGTAGCAATCCGGTCTAGTACCGTACAGCTCCAGATACAGCGAATGAAGATCGGAGTAGTGATACGCCAGCCGCTCCACGAATCGTGAGTCAAGGCCGGTCTCGCCGGAAGTATCGCGGATTACATACCGCCAGCTGGTCTCAGGCTCTGCGTACATGGCTGTTTGACGGCGATTATAGATGTTCAAACGCATTCCTGTCATCTGATCGGCGGCGATGTGCCGTCTGTCGGCAATCGTCGGTACCGATTCGTCAGTAAGAACGGTTGGAGGGAGCGTATGGAACACTATCTACAGAACAATCCAATTGAACGGATCGATCCGGTAGCGGAGGACATGTTCGGCACGAACTACCTGCTCCCGTATCAGAGACTTGTGGTTACCAACATCCTGGAGGCGACCGAACGCGGGCAGGCGCCCGATTCGCTCGAAACCGACGCCGCAACTGCTCGCTCGCGTCAGATCGCGGTCCTTCCGACCGGGAGTGGGAAAAGCCTCTGCTTTCAACTACCTGCCGCGATCCTCTCCGGCACTACGGTAGTGATCTATCCTTTGCTGTCGCTGATTGCCGATCAGGAGCGCCGAATGCGCAAAGCCGGTCTACGGTGTGCAGCTATCCGCGGCGGCCAGACGTCTGACGAACGCCGGCGCCTCGTCCGAAAAGCCCGAGCGGGAGAACTCGACCTTGTGTTGACCAGTCCGGAGTCACTCGATACCGAAGCAGGCAGTGCGGTAATCCACGACGCTCGTTTTGTACATGCGGTAATCGACGAGGCACACTGTATAAGCCAGTGGGGCAGAAGCTTCCGCCCCGCTTACCTAAGGCTCGGATCGATTCTCGAAAAGGCGAAAGTGTCGACAATCACGGCCTTTACCGCCACAGCTACCGACGAAATCCTCGCCGATATCGAACACTACCTCTTTCAAGGGCGACGGGCACACCGAATCACAGCCTTCCCCGACCGGCCTGAACTGCGGTATCACGTTGTACAGGCCCCATCGAGTCGATACGCGCTTGTCACCCTGCTGCGTGACGGCAGGCCGGAGCCGGCCCCCGACTTTCGTCGAACGTGGCGTTACGGTGAGCCTCTGCAGCGCCCCACGATTGTCTTCTGCAATACTCGATCGGAAAGCGAGCAAACCGCTCGTTTCCTCCGTAATCAACTCGGTGAGCGGGCGATACGGTTCTACCACGCGGGACTCGACAGCGACGAGCGCGCAGATACGGAAAGCTGGTTCTTCGATGCGGAGAACGCGATTCTATGTGCTACGACTGCATACGGAATGGGAGTCGACAAGTCCAATGTACGATCCGTTGTCCATACCGAGCCCCACGGCACCTACTGCTCGTATATACAGGAGACCGGGCGTGCCGGGCGCGATCGAAAACCTGCTGATGCCGTTCTCGTGCTTCCTACGAAATCGCTGGTGCGAATAGGCGATTCCCCCTCGCCCCTGTTATCCTATGCGTTGGGGTCTGCGTGTAGGCGACAGGTTCTGCTCGGCGCATTCGGCGCACACTGTGAGCTGTGCGGCGGCTGCGACATCTGTTGCGGCACAAATGCGACAGCGATCGGCGAAGCTTCTGCATTACATGCGCTCGCGAGCGAGTCCTGCCGCCGTCTCAGCTCATCGGCATGCATTGACTACTTGACCGCTGGGGTGAGTCGTCCCGCCTTCCGAAGAGTACTGCCGGGTTACGGATCGCTCGCGACCTGGCCTACGGAGGCGGTGGGGGAGTTCCTTGACGCAATCCGGACAAATCTTAACGAACGAAAAAAGCGTTAGTTCTGGTAAAAGTTGCAGCAAATGGTATAGTGGTGGGCGGACGCAATTCACCACATTTGCATTTGCAGGAGAGAGAATCTTGTTCAGTGTATCAGCAAAAGGCGTTTACGGGCTGACGGCTATGGTCGAGCTCGCTACCAAATGGAATCTCGGCTCGACGCAAATCCGGGACCTTGCCAAGCCGCACGGCATTCCACAGCACTACCTCGAGCAGATACTGGTTACGCTCAAGAAAGCCGGTCTCGTGGAAAGCTATCGCGGTGCACAGGGCGGGTATGCACTTGCACGGGATCCGGGTCAGATCACCGTTCTCGAAGTGCTGTCGAGTCTCGAGGGGCGGTTGGAAATCGTTCCCGAAAACGAATGCGCGAAGTCGCTCGACTTCTTCTGGCAAGATATCTCTACGACAATCGGAACCGAACTGCAGATCACACTCGACGAACTGGTCAGCGAGCGACAGAAACACGAGGAGCAACTCACCTACTCGATCTGAGAAACAGGTTTCGACGAACAGTGAGCTGCGGATAGTGTCGGGTGACTATACCGAGACTACTCGGTTCTTTCCGGTCTGCTTCGCCTGGTAGAGCGCTCGATCAGCCAACTCGGTAATCGAGGCGGCATCGGGAACGTCCGGGAACGAAGCGATTCCACAACTGAAGGTCACGCAGAACTCGGTGTCCTTCGCCCTGTGTACGATGTGGCTGAAACGTTCCCGAAGCTCATCGACGATCTTCGCCGCGGTCGACGCGTCGCTGTTGAACAATACGACGCCGAACTCCTCCCCACCGTAGCGACCGATAATGTCGGTCTTGCGAAGCCGCTCGGAGAGCAGCCGACTCAGGCTCTTGAGAACACGGTCACCGGTCAGATGCCCGTATGAGTCGTTCACGTGCTTGAAGTTGTCGAGATCGATCATCGCGAAGCTAACACTTCCCTTGATTCGCTCAGCGCGCTGTAACTCACGTTCGAGATACTGCTTCAAATGCGTGTGGTTCAGCATACCGGTTAGCGAGTCGCGCTCCATGAAGTACCGCATCTGACGGGTACGTTGGGCGCGTATTCGCACGGTCGCCGTCAAGACGTCCGGGTTAACCGGTTTGACCAGAAAATCGTCACCCCCCTGACTCATGGCCTCCATGTGTTTCGCGACATCGTCCTCGATCGACAGGAACACGATCGGTACGCCGACAAAAGACTCTTGTTGGCGAATCAACCGAGCAAGCTCGATGCCGCTGCACTCCGGCATGTACATATCGACGATGATGAGTTCCGGCTTCGAGTCGACCATGTGCGAGAAGACGTTCGACGGGTCGGAGGCAACCGATGTCACCATGCCCGCCTGTTGAAGCGTATAGGCAATCTGTGAAACCTGCTCCTTGTCGTCATCGACAATGAGCACATGCAACGGTTTGGGGTTGGCTCGTTCATCGAACTCGTCGATCTTGTCGATCAAACGCGGAATATCAACCGGGTACGTAACGAAAGCGTCGGCGCCGCACCGAATAGCAGTCAGGCGAGTTTCGAAAGAATCCTCTAGCGAAAGCGCTACCAGCGTAAGACCGGATGTGATCTCGTTCTTCCACTCTGTGAACCGTACTCCCTCCGAACACAGTTGCGCGATGGTGTCCAGGCCTCCCAGCAGCATAATCGCACTCTCGCTTCCGAGTTCGGCACGAACCGATTCTGCGTCCGCCGCTCGGGAAGTCTCGAGGCCGAAGAACCCTAACTGCTCTTCGATCTCCTGCAAATCCGCTCCGGCAGCCACATCATCACCCAGCAAAACGACCCGGAACGGTTTAGGACCGGCACTCGCAGCGCGAGGTTTTGCATCGGGACTCGATGTCTCGACCTCCGTACCCCCTGCAACCGCCTGTCGAATTCTCTTCATGTAGTCCTCGACCTCCACCTGCTCGCATTCCGACTGAATATAGCGCTCGAGATCCACCGATACATTCGACAACTCGGTGTAACCGAACGTGGCAGCCGCACCGGCGAGCTTGTGTGCCTGGATTTGAACGGCGTATCGCGAATCATCCGAATCTTCGAGCACGAATCTTCTCGCCGCTTCTTCAAGATCTGCAAGGCGGCCGGGAAGCTGCGAAGCGAACTTCTCCGCGAGCTCCTGCATCCGTTGTTGCATGCGCGAAGAGCGTGTGCCATTCATACCCGAGTCGCTCCTGTCAGGTTCATTTTACCGCCATTTGCAAAGAATGTATGCGTACAATCCCCTCCTCTTGAGAATCGGCGTGCCGGGACTGCTTCTTTACACACGCGCGCGGCAATTACGACACGTGGCGAAGGACCCGTCGAACATTACGTTCTTTACACACACGCGCGCGGCAATTACTCTGCTCGCGGAGCGGCTAATGAGACACCTTACCCCGAAAGTCCTCTCGAACTCCCAGGTCAGCGATCGGTATTTCGAGATGGATTTCGAGTGGCCGCATAACGCGCCACCGCCTTCGCCCGGTTCGTTTTTCACGGTTCGCGTGTCCGAGTCCGAAATCCCGCTTCTGCGTCGACCGTTCGCTTTCAGCGGCTTCAGCCGGGGGAACTCCACTGCATCCATGTTGTACGAGCGCCGGGGTACCGCCACTCGGCAACTCACGACACGTTCGCCCGGCGAGACCATCGATATCCTTGCACCACTCGGTGTTCCGTTTCCCCTGCCTCGATCCGAAACGTTGCCCGTGCTGATCGCGGGCGGAATCGGGATGGGACCGATATTCTATCTCGCCGCCGAACTGCACAGCTCCGGACAAGAGGCGGTGCTGATCGTCGGCGCTCGGACCGCCGGTATCGTGCCCGACCGAACCGAGTTTCAGCTCGTAGAGACAATACTCGCCACCGACGACGGAAGCGCAGGATGTCACGGTACGGTGACCGATGCGCTTCAGAACCGCCCGGATCTTCTCGATCGCAGGTTGGAGTACTTCGCATGCGGACCCCTGCCGATGCTTCGTGCCGTTCATCAACATGCGAAAGCACGGAACGAGTGCTGCTGGGTGAGTGTGGAGCAGACGATGGGTTGTGCGGTGGGCGCGTGTATGGGATGTGCAGTCCGGGTACGCGGTCCCGCAGAGTACGCCCGAGTGTGCACGGAAGGGCCGGTATTTGACTCCGAGGAGATCGTATGGACCTGAGCGTGACCATCGGGCGCACGACAATGCCGAATCCGGTCGGCGTCGCGTCGGGCACATTCGGATACGGCAGTGAGTACGAGCAGCTCATCGACGTCGACTCTATCGGCGCACTCTACACGAAGGCGGTAACGCGCGCAGCACGCCCGGGGAACGAGATCCCCCGGATCGTCGAGACAACCGCCGGGCTGCTTAACTCGATCGGACTGGCAAACGTCGGACAGGAGCGTTTCGTCACCGAGAAGTACCCGTCACTCCGTGAGCGAGCATGCACGGTGATTGTGAACGTTGCCGGCGATGTCGAGGACGACTATGTAGAAACTGTGGAGTTTCTCGAAGAACACGCTCCGTTGTCCGGATATGAGCTCAACGTCTCGTGTCCGAACGTGAAAGCCGGCGGACTCGCAATCGGGACCAACCCGGAACTGGTAGAGCATGTGACAACTCGTGTGCGCTCAGTGACGGAGCGGCCGGTGATCGTCAAGCTCACACCGAACGTCACCGATCCAGCGGAGATTGCGCGCGCCGCCGAGGCGGGAGGTGCCGACGCGATCAGCTGTATGAACACGCTTGTCGGAATGGCGATTGACGTGAAGAACCTCAGGACGGTGCTGCCCGGAAAGACCGGAGGTCTCAGCGGTCCCGCCGTTCGCCCGATTGGCGTCGCTCTCGCGTACCGGGTATCGCGGGCCGTCGAAATTCCGCTTATCGGAATCGGAGGGATCGACGGTCCCGACGCGGCGCTTCAATATCTACTCGCCGGAGCGGTAGCCGTTCAAGTCGGGACCGCGAATTTCGTTGACCCGACGGTCACCGGACGAACCATCGACGGAATTCGTACCTTCATGCAGGAGCACAACTTGCAGCGAGTGGGCGAGATCGCCTCGTTACTCCGGTAGTCGGCCCGCTTTTTGACCGCGCTCCGTTCACGATTCGGACATTCTCTTGTCTTCGTACAGGCACAGCTGCACGATCGGGCAGCGAAAACAGGCCGGCTTGCGTGAGGTACAGCAATCGCGACCGTGAAAGTTCACGCGCATGCTGAACCCGTGCTGAATTTCCGAAGGAATAATCGGCTCAAGTGAGCGCTCGATCTTCACCGGATCGCGCTCGCCGGTGAGCCCCAAGCGACGCGTCACACGACTGAAGTGAGTATCCACAATAATGGACGGTTTACCGAACAGAGTTCCACGAATGACGTGGGCCGTCTTCCGCCCTACTCCGGGAAGCGAAAGTAAGTCTTCCATCGCACTCGGGACCTCGCCGTCGAACCGTTCAACGAGTGCCTGCGCGGCGGCCGTGATGTTTTTTGCCTTCGCGCGAAAGAACCCGGTTCGCTTGATGATCGCTTCAATCTCGGTGAGATTCGCCGCGGCGAGTGACGACGGGTCAGGGTAACGTCGGAACAGCTCGGGTGTAACGCTGTTAACCGACGCGTCCGTAGTCTGCGCAGAGAGGATCACCGATATGAGAAGCTGATATCCGTTCTCGAACTGTAACAGCGTTCGGGTCTCCGGATACCGCTGCTGTAATCGCTGATGCACTTCCCACACACGTTCCCGAAGCAGGTTGCGTTCGTCGCCATTCGCCAAATCATTCATAACGCGGCAGAATATCGGAGCGTGCTGAACACGTCGAGTGACAGCCTCGGACATCGAACCCGCGTGCTCTCCCTTCCTCCTTCCCTCCAGCACATCGAAGCCACCGCGAGGCCGGCTGAAAGCTCGACGGAAGCAGCCGGCAACCTTGTCGGAGACACGCTTGATTCGAAGATTCCGGCGAAGTCAGATCGAAGGCGGATCGTTGACCGCACCATCGCGCCTCTTCTATACTCGCCGAAACCTGCACGACGGGATGTGGCCTAGTGGCTAAGGCGCCTGCTTTGGGAGCAGGAGACCGCCGGTTCGAATCCGGCCATCCCGACTCGATTGTTCCGGCGCCCATAGCTCAGGGGATAGAGCAACTGCCTTCTAAGCAGTAGGTCGAAGGTTCGA
>SLIN01000010.1 GCA_007135605.1 Spirochaetales bacterium
AAGCCGGTCGATTCCGACGAGTTCTTTCGCGCGGTTCGCGATCTCGGTCTATACTGGCTCCTGTTAAACGAAGCACCCTAGGAGCTTGTCGGACATGTGGGCAGAATTGAATATTGGCACGACCTATTGCATACTCCCGCCCTTCAAAATGGATGTTCGCGCAAGGGTATGCGCCCAATATTCAATTCCGAAGTGAAGTCCGACAAGCTCCAAGGAATGGTAGCGACGGGAGTAGATCGCCATGAAACCGAAGAAACTGACCAGAGATGCGTTGAAGGCGGCGCGTGATTACCTCACCCGCAGCGCCCGTCCGCTCGAATACGCTCGCTACCGGTGTGTATTCGAGCGCGCGGCGCCGCACGAGGCGATCGAAGAGCTGTTCGCTTTCCGGTGTGATGACGGCGGGTTCGGCTACGCGCTCGAGCCCGACTTCCGGGCGCAGGAGAGCTCCGCGCTGGCGGTCGCCGGCGCATTGCAGATCGTGCGGGAGCTTTCGGAGGTAAGCGGGAAAGCGGCGAGCGAGCTTCTGCCGGAATCGACGCGTGCCGATCTTCTGTCGTGGCTCGAACGAACGTTCGATGCATCGACAAAAACCTGGGCCATTATCCCCGACTTCGATGCCGCGATTCCGCATGCACCGTGGTGGAATCCCGACGGAATCGCCGAACGGTTCGGCTTCTATGTGCTGAATCCGACAGCGGAGCTTGCCGGCTTCTATGCCGACCTCGCCCCGGCAGGCTGGGTAAGCCAGCTTTTCGTCACGATTCGCGACCGGCTTATCGAGCGCGAGGAAATCGATATGCACGAGCTCCTTTCGGTGAAGCGACTCCTCGAAACGAGCTCGATGCCGGAGGCGATTCGTGTGGAGGTGATCGCCGAGCTCCGGCGGCTGCTGCCGGGTTGTGTGGTTACCGACCCCGATCGGTGGGGAGAGTATTGCCTGCGACCGGTCGACATCGCCGATTCGCCGGACTCCCCGTTCCTCCCGGATCTCGGCGACCGGATCGTGGCCGCGAACCTCGACCGCGTAATCGACGAGCAAGCGAGCGACGGATCGTGGCGGCCGGCGTGGAGCTGGGGCGATGCGTTCCCCGAAGAGTGGGCGACGGCGCGGCGGGAGTGGGCCGGCGTGCTCACGCTGAGCCGGCTGCGGCTGCTCTCGCGGTTCGGGAGGGTGAAGCGCGGCCTGTGAGTTTGTCGGACGTATGGGCAGCATTGAATATCGGACGTGCTTCGCGCACATTCTCGCCGAGAGGTGTGCAATCCGATGTTCGGTGTATACGTCCGATATTCAATACCGAAGTGACGTCCGACAAACTCCTATAGCTCGACGCTGAACGATCCCCGGTTCGTTCCGTGATAGTCGGCGAAGTTATTCGCCCCGTCCGGACCGTACGACCAGATGATGTTCGTCTCCTCCCCGGGCGTCAGCGGCCGGTCGAATTCACCGCCGCTGGACAGCGGCAACCGGAAGTGAAGCGTGGTGACGCCGCCTTCGAGCGTGCCGTCGATGCCGGTTACGTGGCTTACCCCTCCCAGATCCTCTATCGACATGTGGGAGGTCGAAGCGTTTCCGTAGTCGTGGCGGATGTGGAGCTCTCCGTTCTCGACATAGCCGATGACGATCTCCGCGTCCTGCATCATCATGCTCGGCTCGAATCCGATGGCAACGTATCCGGTGGTCGGCGCCGAAATACGCGCCTCCAGCTCATCGCCGTCGATCCGCCACTCGAAGGTGTAGTCGCCGTCCTGAACCGAGTTGAACTCGTCGGCGTGTGCCGCTCCCGCGCTCAGAAGCAGCGCCGCGACAAACACGGTTCCCAGCAGAAAGGTGCCGATGTGTTTCATAGTACCTAATAGTTAACGCAATTAGTTGTTATTGACAACTGTTTCGGATAGAAAATGCTTGCTTAAGGAATGCATACGTGCGTATCGGGATAGCAACGTGATATGACGGAGTAGATGATCTGAGCCAGCCGGCCCTCGCGGCGCACGTCCGCGGTATTGACGGCGGGTAAAACTATACAGACCGCTTCGAGTTGTTCGAGGAACCAGTTCCAAGTTCGAGCGCCGAGGGTAGATTGTCTGCTTTACAGAGTGAGGAGATGTGCTTCCGGTGCGGCCGTTGGAAGCCGAGTCAGTGAAATGGGTCGGCATCTCGCCGGCAGCAAGCTTCCCCGGGAGCACTGCTGTCGATTTTTACTGTAATCCTCCATCGTTAATAGTCCAATCGAAATCATTTATCAGAGTATCTCGTGCTTCTACGGCCCCTTCCGTGTACTGCGAGTCTCCGGCATCGAAGGTCATGCCAGGCTCCACGTCGAGATTGCTCCACCCGAGAAGAAGTGCGTCGTAATTCGCAGTGGACAACGCGATACCCGCGAACATGTCGCCGAATCCGTTTACCGCGTCCACGTTGGAAACGTCCCAGCCACCGAGATCCTGATCGAAGAGAAGGGCATCGCGGAACATGCCGCCCATGTTTCCTACGCTCGAGACATCCCATCCGCCGATATCTTGGTTGAACGCCTCCGCACCCTCGAACATGTATCGCGTGTCGGTCACATTCGAGACGTCCCAATTACTTATATCCTGGTTGAATAGCTCCGCGTCTTCGAACATGCCGAGCGTTCGGGTGACACTGGAGACGTCCCATCCGCCGATGTCCTGGTCAAACGCACGGGCGCCGCTGAACATCAGTTGCATCGTGTCGACGCTCGAGACATCCCACCCGCTGATGTCCTGATTGAACACCGTGGCGCCGCGGAACATACGATACATATTCTCGACACTGGACACATCCCAGTCGGCAATATTTCCATTAAATGCTCCCGCGCCTTCGAACATGCCCCACATGGAAGTTACACTCGAGACATCCCAGCCGTTCAGGTTCTGATCGAACAGCTTGGCGTGACGGAACATGCTCCTCATGTCCTGTACGCTTGAAACATCCCAATTCCCGATATCCTGGTTGAATGCCGATGAATCCAAGGGGCCCGAGCCGGCTTCGAACATAAAACGCATATCGGTGACGTTGCCTACGTCCCAATTTCCGATCGGTTGGTCGAAGGCTTCCGCCTGCCTGAACATGCTGCTCATACTCGTAACGTTTGAGACATTCCAGGCGTCGATTTCTGCGTTGAACGTCGAGGCTCCGCGAAACATCCCGCTCATGTTGGTGACGCTCGAGGTATCCCAACTATTCAGCGCCTGGTTGAACGATTCGGCGTCACGAAACATACTGCTCATGTCGATGACCGATCCAACGTCCCAACCGCTGATGTCCTGATCGAAGTCAGCCGCGGCCTCGAACATGCTGTTCATATCGGTAACGTTGGAGGTACTCCAGCCGCTTATGTCGGCATTGAATGTAGAGCTTCCACGGAACATCGCGCTCATGTCCGTGACGCTCGAGGTATTCCAGCCGTTCAGATTCTGGTTGAATGAGTTGGCATCCTCGAACATGCTGCTCATGTCGGTTACCGCGCTCATATCCCAGTCGTTCATGTTCGGTACCGTCTCAAGGGATGCCGCGTCGTGAAACGCGCTCGACATATTCGTCGTTCCGCTGAGATCGATCATATCGGTCGCGGTAATTGTGAGGTTCGTTGCTCCCTGAAAGTAGCCACCGCTGTTGCCAAGGTTTAGCGGGCCCCAGTTCATGATTTCCAGCAGTTTCTCGCGGTCGCCTGCATCGCCGAAGGTGAAACCTTCGATTTCGCCTGCGATGACGATCTCGTACTCACCCGCTTGCTCATACGTATGCGTTGCCGCCTCGTCGTCGCTTGAGGTGATCGCGTCGGCTGTGCCGTCTCCCCAATCGACAATGAAGTCGTAACTGCCCGCAGGTTCCAACGGGAGCGCAATCTGATCTTCGCGGGAGCTACCGGGCCACGAGGTATTAGAAGTTTCCCACCGGGTGTGAAACGAAGTTTGCTCGTCCAGCGGCTCTATAATCTCGTAAAGCCCGGTAACGACCGAACTTTCGGCATACCCTTCCGCTCGCGCTATCGCCTTGATCGTCGTTTCGGTGCCTTCGCCTTCGATCGATATCGGGTCTTCATAGCGGTTGTCCGTGTCGTCCGGGACGCTGCCGTCGAGAGTGTAGTAGATGACGGCGTCTTCGGTAATCGTTTCCAGCTCGACTTGGAGCGGTTCGGTGAATAATCCCGGCTCAGGCGAGAAGGTTGGAGGCGCGGCGAACGGACCGTACAGATAATTTGCTTCGCGTAACTCGAACGATCGACTGGTTGCTTCGCCTGCGCTGAGAACGACGGGCGCCGCGAAATCTCCCGACAACGCGGCTGGAAGATTGCTCCAATCGAGGAACGTTGCATCCATATGAATAGACTCGCCGTCCTCGGAGTTCGGGATTAACTCGATTCTGATGTGGTATTCACCGGGCTCGAGCTGGAAATCCAGCAAATCAGATTCATCGTCAACCGGCGAAATACTGCGGTGCGCGAATGCCGCGCGACCGGCCCGAATGAGGTCCTCATAATCCGCAGCCGATAACTCCGGCATAAACTCTTCGCCGTTCTGCCGGATTGCCGACTCCATTGTTTCCGCCGGTAGTATCGAGACGTAGAGTTCAGCTCCCTCATCTCCGATGACCGATGCGGAAACGAGCTGTGCGCTTAAATCGAGCGCCGACAGAGGCCCTATGGTACTATGATGAGGTTCCAGCGGGCACCCGGCAAGAAGAGTTAAAAAACCGACGCCAGCAGTGAAAACACTCGCGATACGGGCGATTTTCCGGATCATGATCATAAAGCTCGCTTCCACGTTGTGAGAATTCGGCAGGAGTCTACGACTACATATTAGCCGAAGCTACAGTATGTTGAACGCTGAACAGCGCTTAGAAAGAAAGTTTATCACGGTAGCCTCAGCTTTCCAATCGCGGTCAAGCGAGTGGGGAGGGGTGACGTACCATCAGTCCACGGCGCTTCGGCACGGATGAGAAGCTTCACGGGGAGATAATCTGATTTGCCCTTCAGTCGTTCCACTCCGCGGAGAATCATGGCACCGGTTGATCAGGCCTAGTGCATCCTTTGTAGGTGAATCACGATCGAGTACGTGCAGAGGTTTGTCGGACTTCACTTCGTACCTGAATATCGGACGTATTCATCGACATCGTACTGCGTTTGTTGCACCGAAAATACGCACCAAACCCTTCCCATATTCAGTTCCGCCCTTATGTCCGGCAAACTCCTGAGCGTATGGCTACACGATAGCTCGTTCCGAGCACCGATAATTCCAATATCCTCTCGTCGATCCGTCGACGGTAGCGTTTGACGAGTCGTATCTTCGTCGATATCCGTGTTACGCCTCCGGCTATCACTGTTCTGCTATAGTTCACCCACACCGCCTCAGCGGTTCTGCGAAGAGCGGAGTCTCTGGTAACGGGTCCGGCTCATCTCCGCCAGTCGGCGACGAGAAACCAGGCGCCGCACGCGTGATCGCGCACGACGAGCACCTGCTCCCCGCCGGCCAGCAGCAGCTTGAAGTAATCGGCGACCGGATCGGCCGGCGAGCGTCCGCCCTGATACCAGCGGTCGAGGAGTTGTACGACCTCGTGTCGCCCGTCCTCGAGATGAACCGCCCGCGGCTCCTCGTCGGCGCGCGAGCCGGCATAGCACTCGACGCGAATCGGAATCATCGCTTCGTCCCGTTCATTGCAACGCTCCATGGTAGCACGCCGGCATCCTGACCCCGAATCGCCGGTGTGGTACTCTATCGGCCATGATCGCAGCGGCTTTGAATCGTGCCCCGCACAGGACCCGCATTGCGTTCGCCGTCTTCGCGGCGGTAACGCTCGCTTATCCGGCGGCTCTGCGTGCAGACGACACCGATCCGGTACGCCTCTACTACTTCTGGGGCGATGGATGTCCGATATGCGACCGGCAGGCTGAGTTTCTCGATCGGCTCGGGGAGGAGTATCCCGAGCTCGAAATACACCGTTTCGAAGTCTGGTACGACGACGAAAACCGGCAGTTGCTGCAGGACGTAGCCGAGCTGCGGGGATTCGATGTGCGCGGTGTGCCGGTGACGCTCGTCTCCGATCGTTACTGGGTCGGGTTCAATGCCGCCGTTGCCTCCCAGATTCGCGATACGGTTGAACGGTGTGAGGAGCTCGATTGCCCCGACCCGGTTTCAGCGGCGCTTCCGCCGGCACGACTCGGCGGTGTCGAGGGTGCGGCCATTCGCCTTCCGTTTCTCGGCACGATCGATGCAGCGGGTCGAGCTCCGCTCGCTTCGACCGTTCTCATCGCGGCGGTGGACGGGGTGAACCCGTGTTCACTCTGGGTGCTGACCATGCTTCTCGCCCTGGTGGCGTACGCCCGTAGTCGGGCGAAAACGGTGATCGTGGGATCGACGTTCCTGCTCGTCACGGCGCTGGTCTACGGCGCGTTCATTCTGGGCGCCGTTACCGTCCTCGGAATGGTGAGACACCTCGGGTGGGTCCGCGCGATTACCGCCGCGGTTGCGCTCATCTTCGGGATAGTGAGTGTGAAGGAGTACTTCGCGTTCGGCCGAGGCGTGAGCTTCACCATCTCTCCCGGACAGAAGCGAACCATCGCGGCCTGGATGCGATCGGCGGTCGCCGGCGAGCGCTCGCTTGCGGCGATGGTGGCGCTGACGGCGATCGCGGCATTCGGGATTGCACTCGTCGAGCTGCCGTGTACCGCCGGCTTCCCGGTCATCTGGAGCGGGATGATCGCCGAGCGCGGCATCTCCGGAGCGCCGTTCGTCGCCCTTCTTGCCGTGTACCTGCTCGTGTATCTGCTCATCGAAATCGCCGTTTTCGTTACCGCTCTTGTCGGCGCGCGTGTGTTTCGAATGACCGAGACGTATGCGAGGGTGATAAAACTCTTCGGCGGTGTGATCATGATCGCGCTCGCTGTGGTCCTGCTTCTCGTGCCCGATGCACTTACGGCCGTCGACCGATCCTTTGCCGCCTTCGCTGCAGCGCTCGGTGTCGGTTTCGTGATACTGCTGCTGCACCGGCGGATCGTGGAAGCACGGCGCGGTGCCGATTGAGTGATTGCGGCAAGGCGCCGCTATCCGGGAAGTGAGGTATGACTGAAGAGCGTTTCGAACCGGGACCGATCTTTCTCTTGACGTCAATGCTGACGGTTACCTTTCTCTCGCGGATGCTTCTGTCGCCGCTGCTGTTACAGATACGGGCGCACTACGAGCTCACGCATTCACAAGCCGGCTCGCTCTTTCTCGTCATTTCGGTCGGCTACAGCATCAGCGTACTGCTTTCCGGCTTCGTGTCTCAGCGACTCCTCCATCGCAATACGGTGCTCCTTTCCGTGGTGGTCACCGGCGCTGCGGTCGCCGTTCTCGGATTCGCGCCACCGGCGCCGATATTTATGATGGCGCTCACGCTCGTCGGCGTCGGCGCCGGCCTTTACGCGCCGTCGGGTATTGCGATGCTTACCGACGTCGTGCGGTCGAGAGACTGGGGCAAAGCGCTTGCGATCCACGAAATGGGTCCTATTCTCGGGTTTTTCGCCGCCCCGGTGCTCGCGAACGTCGGTCTCCGGTTCTTCGGGTGGCGATTGCCGTTTCTCATTGTAGCCGCGGTGAGCGTGCTCG
>SLIN01000007.1 GCA_007135605.1 Spirochaetales bacterium
AACGGTCATCCGGGACTACACCGCCGAGAGCGGCGTTCGGGGGCTGGAACGGCAGATCGCCACGATCGTGCGTAAGCTCGCCCGACGCGCGGTTTCCGAGGGAGTGCGGCCTCCGAGTGGCACCCGATCCGACCACACCGGCGAGCCGTCAGCCGACGCCGCCGACAGCACACGCACCACCAGGAAGACGACCTTCTCGGCGGTCGTCACACCGAAAACGGTTCGCAAGTCGCTCGGCAAACCGCGCCCGAATCGCGACGTGGCATACCCCGAACCGCGCTCGGGACTCGCACGAGGGCTGGCGTGGACCGAGCTCGGTGGGACCCTGCTTCCGGTAGAGGCAACGACCTTCCGTGGCGACGGCTCGCTGATACTCACCGGCAGCCTGGGAGACGTGATGAAAGAGAGCGGGCGCATCGCTTTGAGCTTCGTTCGCAATCACAGCCATCGTTTCAGCCTCGACGAACGCCGCATCGATGAAAGCGATATCCATCTGCACGTACCGCACGGAGCCATCCCGAAAGATGGCCCGTCTGCCGGCATTACACTCACGGTCGCTATGCTCAGCGCCCTTACCGGCATTCCGGCCCACACACACATCGCGATGACCGGCGAGATTACGCTGACCGGCCGCATCCTGCCGGTCGGCGGAGTGAAAGAGAAGGTGCTCGCCGCGTTGCGCAACGATATACCGAATGTCCTCCTCCCCGAGGGCAACCGCATCGACCGCGAGGAGCTGCCGCCGGAGGTCCATCGGGGCCTGCAGCTGCACTTCGTTGAGTCGGTAATGGACGCCCTCTCGCTGGTCTTCCCGGCCTCTCTGTTCGAGATTCGCGCTACCTGATACAGTTCGCCTCCATGAACGAACGCAAGAGCAGTGCGGACAGCGGCTTCCCCCTGGCAGGGAGGAGTCTGTTGACACTGGCGGACTTCACCTCCGGGCAAATCGAGTCTCTTCTCGATCGGGCGGCTGCCGTGAAGCGCGAAGCACAGGCCGGAATAAGACACAGACGTCTCGATGGACACAGCCTCGCCCTTCTTTTCGAGAAACGGAGCACCCGTACCCGCTGCGCATTCGAAACCGCCTTCGGTGAAGAAGGCGGCCATCCGGTCTTTCTCAGCCCGCAAGACATCCATCTCGGTGTCAAGGAAACCGTCGAAGACACCGCACGAGTGCTCGGCCGAATGTTCGACTGTATTCAGTTTCGCGGCTTCGCGCACAGGACCGTCGAGATTCTCGCCGAGCAATCGGGCGTGCCGGTCTATAACGGTCTCACAGACCGCTTTCATCCGACCCAGGCGCTTGCCGATCTCTTGACTGTCCGTGAAAACGTGACCGCTCTCAGTGAAGCCACGATAGCCTACGTCGGCGACGGCCGGAACAATGTGGCGAACTCGCTTGTCGTCGCCTGCGCTACCCTCGGCGTTCATCTGCGTATCGCTGCTCCCGAATCCCTGAGACCCGACGAGGAGATACTGCAGATGGCGCGCGCACGGGCGTCTACGCCGAGCCTCGTGCCGTATGTCACCGGTGACCCGCACGAGGCGGTCGAGGGAGCAGACGCGGTGTATACCGACGTCTGGACGAGCATGGGCGAGGAGTCGGAGGAAGCCGAGCGCGTAAGGCTTCTCAAGCCGTACAGGGTCGACGACGCACTCATGGATGTCGCAAACCCGAAGGCGGTATTTCTCCACTGTCTTCCGGCAGTCAAAGGTAACGAGGTCACCGAATCGGTGTTCGAGGGGAAGCGATCACGGGTGTTCGACCAGGCGGAGAACCGGAAACACACCATAAAGGCGGTGATTTTGGAGACTCTTGCGATTGACCGATAGTGTAACTATACTTTGAGACACCGGATAATCCACGGAGGGATATCACAGGTGAGATTACGCTACCTTCTACCCGCTGCCTTTCTGCTGATCACTATGCTCGGTATCGGGCATGCGGTTGCCGAATTCAACACAACCGAAGGGATGTACACACGGAGTTTCTACATCGACCGTGTGTACCCGAATCGACACGGCTACAGAATTATCTACCGGAACGACCACGGGCACCGGCACAACCTGCTGGTACCATTGACGTGGTTCGGCAGAAACGGTGGCGCACCGCAGGCACAGTTGCGCGAGGGCCGACATCCCGCGTATCCGTACATGGAAGTATTCTGGATGGATGGGGAGTTCTCCCATCTCAAGCTCTACGTGCGCAGCGATAAAACACACGAAAGCTGGGGCGTATGGGATGCGCCGGATAACGTCGAGGAGCTCTTCGATATCGACGAACCGGACTTTAATCTCTAAACTCCCGGTATGACCGAGCCGAAGGTTCCCTCTCCTCTTCTGCGCCGTGTTACGGACGTGGGACGTGCGTTGATTGTGTCCCACGAGGAACCGGACGGCGACTGTATAGCCTCCTCAATCGCCTTGGCATCCGCCCTGTCACGCCGTGGTGTCGAGACGCGTCAGTTTAACGTCGGCCCGTTCGACCGCGGCGAGATCGTACACTACGCCGACCGATTCGAGGCGGAGATACCGCACACCCTGCGAAAGCCGGACGGAAACACGGCGGTAATCGTACTCGACTGCTCTACCGAAGAGCGCGTGGGGCGGATCGGCGAACAGATGGTGGAATTGCCGATCTATGTGATCGATCATCACGCCTCCGGAGGGGGCTTCGGCGACCAACGGTGGGTGGTGCCTGAGTCGCCATCGACGACCTATCTCGTGCAGCTACTCATCGAGGCGATGGGCCTTGCCCCCACGAAATCGGAGGCTGAGCTACTGATGTACGGCTTCGCCACCGATACCGGATTCTTCCGTCACCTGTTGCCACATCAGGGGTTTGCATTTCACGGGCTCGCTCGATTGGCGGACTACGGGGTAGCACCGCGGGCAGCTCACGAATGGATGTACGGCGGCCGTACGCTCGCCTCCCGCCGGCTGATCGGCACACTACTCGATCGCCTTCAGGTCTATCACGACGGCAGGCTGCTGGCGACGTGGGAGACGATCGAGGATACTGAAACGGTCGGAAAGGTGAACCGCGACTCGGATGCGTTCTACCAGCTGATCTTCGGGATCGGCGACTGTGAAGCGCTCATCTACCTTCGCCAGGAATCGCCGGAACGCTGCACCGGAAGCCTACGCTCGCGCGATCGCGTCGACGTCCAGTCGGTCGCGGAACGATTCGGTGGGGGCGGACACCGCAACGCCGCCGGCTTTCTCGCCGAGGGAACGTATGACCAGATACTACCCCGAGTGGTAGAGGCGTTCGACGGCGCGTTCGCCAACGGGGCAACCACGACTCACGCTGAAAGCCGGTAGTCCGGCAAACGCGACATACGATTGTAAACCTGTGTAAATGCCGGAATTCGCATACTTGTTCCGATAGCCGATCGGTCTACTCCTTTCGCCGGTCAAACGCAGGCCGACTCGAACAGCGCTCTGCACATCGTGTACAAATCTCCCACCAAAGCAGGAGCTTACGGCACATGAAGCTGTCGGTACGGTTTTTGCTGTTAGACATCTCCATGATCACGACTCGATTGTAGGGAGGATGCCGATGAGCGCATTGACGCGGGTGGTGCTACGATACAAGAACTCCGGCGCGGGACTCGAGGAGGTCCACCGTCGCATATCGATGATTGTCTACGACTACCCCAACCGAAAACACGGTCTGGATGAGGACGTGTGCGGCGAGTTTCTGCTGTACATGATGCCGGAGATCGAACGGATGATTCGTCGATATGAGCCACGGGATGTACCGTTCGAGCACTACCTGGCGGTTTGCATGCGCTGGAAGTTGAAGAGCTTTTTGCGTGCAAAGAAACAGGAAACGATACGTCAGCAGATCGAGTACGATCTCGTTGTCTGGAGCGAGCTCACTCCCTCTCTCGAGCTTGCCGAACCCTCGACTTTTCTGCCCGACAAGGCTCTGACGGCACCGGATCCAGCTGCACGATCCATGCAGCTACCGACTGAACCGAGATTCCCCGAGTCTCCCGCCGTCGGCGACGATGAATCGCAGCGACGCGAATCGCACGATCACGAGCGGGCCGTCGAGCTCAAACACATCCTGCGCGATTTTAATGCACGGAACGCCGGATTGCTGTTTTTCTGTCTAAAGGCGATATGCGATGTGCGAGAAACCGAATTACCGCGTATCGCGCGTCTGTGCAACGTCGGCGTCGACTGGCTCACGCATTGCAGAGTGCTGCTGACCGGCCGATGCGCTCATCGGCGCGAGCGAATGGCACATGTTCGGGCAAAGCAGCAACTTCTTTTCGAACGCCTTCGAGAGCTCGAGTATCGCCTTTATGTGGAACCTGATCCCGATCTGAGGAACCGACTGAAACGGCGAATCAACCGGTTGAACGACTCGTACCGAAAGACCTCTTCGGAGGCCGAGCGTGTGAATCTGCGTCCGAGTAACTACGACATCGCCGAGCTCCTCGGAGTGCCGAAGGGATCGGTCGATTCAGGAGTCGCAAAGGCACGCGAGATACTCAGCGGAATTGTACGCGAGGTATCGTAACGCGTCGGTGGCGCTGCACCGGTTGTTGCTATAGTATCGGCGATATGCGCCTCACACTACTCCTCAGCACCGCAAACGAGCACAAGAAACGGGAGATGAGCGAGATCTGCTCGCCGCACACACTGTTGGTACCGAGCGATATCGGGGTCAGCGCAGAATACGACGAGACCGGCACCACATTCCTCGAGAACGCGCTCGGCAAAGCGCGCGCGCTCGCGGCACGAATCGGCCCCGACGGATACAGGGAGCATAGGATTGACGCCGTTATAGCCGACGATTCCGGCATCTGCGTCGACGCGCTCGACGGCGGCCCCGGGGTGTACAGCGCGCGATACGGTATGCTTTCCGACGGCACCAGGCTCGAACCGATCGAACAGATTCGACGTATGCTCGAAGAGCTGGACGACGCCGAAGACCGTCGAGCTCATTACACCTGCTGCATGACCGCCGTCTGCGCGGACGGCCGCGTCGCTGTTGCCGAGGGGCGGCTTTACGGGGAGATAGCCCGCACTCCATCGATCGGTACCGGTGGCTTCGGCTACGACCCGATCTTCCATCTCCCCGATCGCAACTGCTGCGTTGCCGATATCTCGAATGCAGAGAAGCACCGGATCAGCCACCGCGGTCGAGCCACGCGTGCCCTTTTGGCCGCTCTGGCAACAATGTGCCGCGGCAACGCATAGCTATTCTTGACGACACCGAGCAGGTCTGCGTACTGTGCTGGCGGAGTAACCCGACAATGTCAGATACGAACACAGCAACAATACCGGAACGCAGCGAAGTTCCGGCCGAGTACAAGTGGGACCTTTCGAGGCTCTTCGAAGACGACGCCGCGTGGGAAGCCGGACTCAAAGCGTTCACCGGTATGATCGAGGGAATCACATCATTCAAAGGCACGCTCGGGGAGTCGGTCGATACGCTGCACGCCTGTCTCGAGTACCTGTCAAAACTGGAGCGGCTCGGTGAGCGACTCGGCTACTATGCCCAACTGCGCTATTCCGAAGACGCCGGGGATTCGACCAATCAAGAACGGTTCGCACGGTTCATGAAGGCGGCCAGCGATGCATCTACCGCCTCCAGTTTCTTCGAGCCGGAGATCCACGCTATCGATTCCGACCGCCTGAACACGTTCTTGCGCGATGAGCGGCTCGCCGATTACCGGATCAAGCTCCGCAAGCTCATGCGTATGAAGCCTCACGTACTCAGCGAAGCCGAAGAACGGCTCATGGCAATGCAGTCGGAGGCGAACCAGACGGCACAGAAGGCGTTCAGCGCGCTCACCGACGTCGACTTCGAATTCGGAAGAATCGATACTCCGGACGGCCCGAAACCGTTGAGTCACGCGAGCCTTGCGAGCTTCATGCAGAATCCCGACCGCGATATCCGCGAGCGGGCGTGGAACCAGTTCTACGAGGTTTTTGAAGCGCACAAGAACACTCTCGCGTCGCTGTATTCCGGCAGCGTCCAGCTCGATGTGTATCGCTCGCGTGCGCGGAACTTCCCCAACAGCCGCGCGGCAGCGCTCTTCCCCGACGATGTACCCGAGAAAGTCTACGATAACCTCCTCGCCACCGTCGGAGCGAATCTCGGCACACTCCAACGATATTACGCCCTGCGAAAAAAGAAGCTCGGGATTCCCGATTTCCGGGTTTATGACACTCACGTACCGCTGGTACCCGATATCGATGTCCGGCATAGCTATGAAGAGGCGGTCGACCTTATCAGCGAAGCACTCGCGCCACTCGGAGATGAGTACACTGAAACCTTGCGCGGGGGACTACTCGGCGGGTGGGTCGACCGGTACGAGAACAAAGGGAAGCGCAGCGGGGCGTTCAGCGCCGGCAGCTTCGTCGGGGACCCGTATATTCTGATGAACTATAAGGAGGATGTTCTCCGCCACGTCTTCACTCTCGCACACGAAGGCGGCCACAGCATGCATTCATGGTACTCCGTGCGGAACAATCCGTTCCCGCATTACGATTACACGATCTTCGAGGCGGAAGTTGCATCTACCTTCAATGAGCAGCTGCTTCTCAAGCACATGCTTGATCGTGCCACCGACACCCGTGTACGTGCGTATCTCATAAACAAGCACATAGACGATATTGTCTCCACCCTCTTCCGCCAGACCATGTTCGCCGAATTCGAGCACCAGACGCACCTCATGGTCGAGTCGGGTACTCCGCTCACCGTCGAAAGTCTCCGATCGGCCTACCGGAAACTGCTTGACAAGTACTTCGGCGCCGACGCTGTGATTGACGGGATGGCCGACCTCGAAGGGCTCCGAATTCCCCACTTCTATAGGGCGTTCTATGTGTATAAGTACGCAACCGGCATCAGTGCGGCGATCAGTCTCAGCCGGCATGTTCTCGAAGGTGGGCGCTCCGAGCTCAACGATTACTTCGATTTCCTGAAGTCAGGCGGATCGCGCTTTCCCATCGAGAGTCTGAAGGTCGCCGGCGTAGATATGTCGAAACCGGAGCCGATCGAAACCGCCATGGATGTCTTTCGCGGCAGGGTCAACGAGCTCGAGCTGCTCCTACGAGAGGCATAGGATGGAATCTCAAGGGGCCACCACGTATCCGCCAACTTGGCACGAGATATTCTCGGTCGGAAGCTATTGGGCGGACATATCCGGTCATCTCTATCCACATGCAATGCTCCAGATGATGCAGGAGAGCGCATGGAAACACGCGGAAGCGCTGAGGTTCGGGTATACCGATCTCGGTCGACAATCGCTTCTGTGGGTACTCTCGCGGCTCACAGCCGACATCTCGCGACTGCCGGCATGGGGCGAGTCGGTGCGTCTGGAAACCTGGCCGACCGGTACGCACAAGCTTTTCGCGATGCGCGAGTATTGCCTCTACGACGAAAACGAACGCGAGCTGCTGCGCGCTAACAGCGCCTGGCTTGTACTCGACGCCGAGCGCCGGCGGCCGCAGAAACCGGGGCCGATCATAGAGGCCCAGGGGATTCCTTTGAATCCGGGAAACTACGACGAGTCGCCCGCCAAACTCGATGCGGTCTGCCCGGAGTCCGATCTTTCGGACTGGCGACTCGATACAG
>SLIN01000106.1 GCA_007135605.1 Spirochaetales bacterium
GTGCGATCATAGCGTGTAGCCGGCGAGTGAGAAGAAATGCGCTCGCCGGCGGGCCGATAAGCAGGGCAACGACGAGTACCGCACCGACTGCCTCGAAGGCGCCGACGACGGTCATACTCACTAGCGTCATGAGTGTGTAGTGCACGATACTCGGATGAAATCCGCCGGTGCCGCCGAACGCCGGATCGAACGTGGTGATCTTCAGTTCCTTGTAGAAGAGACTCACGAACAGTGCATTCACCATCAGAATCGCTCCCATTACTACAAGCGGACGCGGGCCGAGCAACAGCTCGCCGGCGTACAGAGGCGTCGCGGCTGCGAAGTTTATGTCGCCGATGAGAATGGAATGCTCGGTAATCGGGAGTCCGGCGAAACGACGGCTTACCAGAATGACACCGATACTGAACAGGAGCGGATAGATGAGTCCGAGCGCGCTGTCGCCGGCGAGTGCCCGCGTCTTGCCCAGCGCCTCAACCGCGACGACCATAAGGAGCCCGATAATGGCCGGTCCCAGGACAAGTTGCGGTGATCCCATCGGCCCGAGAACCAGAAGCCCGAGCACCAGACCCGGGAGCATTGCATGACCGATGGCCTCTCCCATCATGCTCATTCGACGGAGCATAAGAAACGATCCGACGAGTGCGCAGGCGACTGCGGTAACGACACTCGACAGTATAATCGCGGGTACCAAAGGAAGCATCATCTTCCGATCTCCGCATAGAGCTTTCCGGTGAATCGCCGACGGTTCATGGCGTTTCGGACCAGGAGTGCCACCACTCCACGGCGAGGACCGGAAAGCACGCTGAAGACGGTGATGGCGGAGGCGATAATGACGATCACCGGCCCGGTGGGCACTCTCGTGTACAGTGCGCTCACAACCGCACCTCCGAAACCGCTTACCGCGCCGAACAAGGTGGCAAGCAGCACCATAGAAGACAGTCGTTTCGTCCACTGGCGGGCGGCGCCTGCCGGGGCGGCGAGCAACGCTACCATGAGTACGACTCCGACGCTCCGCAAGCCGAGAACGACTGCGGTCACGGTCGATAGCAGGAGCAGGGAATCTATGAGAGTCACACGGAATCCCACACCCGCGGCGAAACCGGGATCGAACACCGAGATCTTATACTCCTTCCAGAAGAGAACGGTGACGAACGCGACAAGCGCAGCAATTGCGAGAATGAAACGAAGATCGGAGCGGGTCATGAGAGCAGCCTGTCCGAACAGAAATCCGTCGAGGCCGATTCGACCCGGAATCGATCGTACGTTGATAATGCGCAGGAGAAAAAAACCGCCCCCGAAAAAGAGCGACATGCTGACCGCCATTGCTGTGTCGATTCTCAGCGGTGTCAGTCGGACGATCGACCGGGCGAGAAGCATACTGAGCAGTCCGGCGAAGAATGCGCCTGGCAGGAGGACGGCCGTACTGATCGACCCGACGCCGGTCCACCAGAACGACACCAGGAATGCAAACGTGATGCCACTGAGGCTCGAATGTGCGACTACACCTCCGGCGAGGGTCTGGTGCTGGAGATAGGCGAAACACCCGAGAACCCCGGCAACCGCTCCTATCGTAGCGGCACCGAGGCTCACGGTTCGAAATGTATGGCTGCCGAACAGCATCAGAACGATTTCAGTCATTGTACCAACGTTCTCCGAGGACTGTTGGCTACTTCGAATACCCTCCGTTCGTCAACCGTTTCCGATCAGTGCATCGACGATCGTATCGATGTTGTGACGAAAGGCGCCGATGAACGTCGCCGTATCGCCACTGTCGCCGAGCGCGTCGGAGTAGAGACGTTCTGTGGAGATCGTGACGCTACCACCCCGCGCAGCGACCGCCTCGCGCAGTGCCCGCGGTGCTTGGTCATCGACGATCGTCTCCTGAAAGATTACCGGAATTCCGCGGTCGGCAACGAACTCGGCGAGCTCTTCGATATCGCGGACACCCGCCTCGTCCTCGGTGCTCAGGCCGAATACACCGCGAGTCTCGAACCCGTATCGGTGGCCGAGATAACCGAATCCGTCATGTCCTGTTACGAGTACTCGACGCTCGCGCGGAATCTCGGCAAATCGATCGCGCGCATACTCATCGAGCTCCTCGAGCTGCGCGACGTAGCTTGCCGCGTTCGATCGGTACGTCTCCTCGTTGGCCGGATCGAAGGCGGCAATGTGGTCGGTGACGATCTCTACGGCATGAATCCACAGTCCGAGATCGAACCACACGTGCGGATCGTGTTCGCCGTGGTCGTCGTCGTGACCGTGGCCATGTTCGTTGTCGTCGTCGTGGCCGTAGTCATGCGCCGCGAACTCGATCAGTTCACGCTCGGGCAGTTTTCGAGCCACCTCGACCGCATGATCGCCAAGCGCCGCGAGCGTGTCGGTGAACTGGATCTCCAGCTCCAGACCATTCCAGAAAACGAGATCCGCGTTCCGGAGCATCTGTACTTCCCGTGTCGACGGCACATACGAATGCGGATCGGTTCCGGGGCCGAGCAGCTCAGTGACATCGGCATCGGGTGCGATGTTTCGCACCATGTCTGCGAGATGTCCGGTAGTAGTAACCACGTTCAACGGACCGCCGGCGGGCTCTTCGGATTGACCTCCGCCGAACACGCCGCTCGTCACCAACAGCATGGCGACGACAATATGTACAACTATACGTCTCGTGCTTCGCATTCAGGTTCACTCCCCTTCGATTGCGTGAATTGTCGGCGGTCTACGGTTCGACCGCGACATCGTGCACCAGAGGTAACACAATATATTACCTACGTCAATACTTTGTATTACTCGGTCGAGTCTGCGGAGATTCCCGGACTCGACGATAGCTTGACTGTGAGTATCGGTATCGCGCATCGTGCGACCGACTCTGCAACGTGTGGCCGGCGGACGCTTCGGCGCGCGGACGCCGCACTGTATCGCGCAAAATGTCAAGGACGTAGCTGCGTCGTAGTCGCATGGGAGACTCCGACGCTACTGTTACAGGAGGGTATCTCTTGACCGGGAAATTCTTCCGAAATCCGTCGGGACGAGTCGTAGGGACGCTCTGTGTCTTGCTCGCCGTCATCTCGGTGGCCGTTCCGTATGCGTTGTACTCGGATGATGTGTCGTTCGGAGGCGCGTTCACATTCTGGACGGTGCTTACGGTTGTGGTCGCTGCTGTAGTCTTCGCAGTGCTCTCGAGCTGGAGGATAGAGTGAGTCCGGTACTCCTGCTCAGTGCTCTGTTCGGTTGGCTGGCGATATCCGTCGGTCTCGGGTATGTAGCTTCACGGAAGCTTCGCGAGGGACCGGTCGAGTTCTTTCTCGGCGGCCGGCGCATCGGTGGATTTGTGGCGGGCATGACGTATGCTGCGACGACATACAGCGCCTTTATGCTCGTCGGGCTGGTCGGTCTCACGTACCGGGACGGGGTCGGCACGCTCGGCTTCGAGCTCATCTACCTCATGTTCACTATGGTGTTCCTGTTGCTGTTCGCGCCGCGGTTCTGGGTAACTGCCGCGCGTCACGGCATCGTTTCCCCATCGGAGTTGCTGGAGCTTCGCTATCGCAGTGTCTGGAGCGGGAGGGCGGCGACGATCATATCGTTCGTAATGCTCGTGCCGTACGCCTCCGCGCAGCTTATCGGATCGGGATTGCTGCTCGAACAGCTGAGTGATGGCGCTCTCACATTCGAGCTCGGCGTCGTTATGACGGTGGCGGTTGCCATTATCGGCGCGCTCTGGGCCGGCATGCACTCGGTATCGCTGACCGATGCGGTTCAGGGAATGGTGATGCTTGTCAGTGCCTTGATCGTACTCGGGGTAATAGTGTGGAGCATCTTCGGCGGAATCGGCTCGTTTATCTCAACGGTAGAGGGTAGCGATGCGCGGCTTCTCGCGTTTGACTGGGATGTGAACTTCTTCATCGGACTAACGCTTCCGTGGGCATTTTTCGCGATTACGAACCCTCAGGTCAGCCAGCGAACGATGATCGCGCGGTCGCCTCTCTCCTTGAGACGGATGATCGTGTATTTTTCCCTGTTCGGCTTCCTCTACACGCTTGTTTCGGTTCTGTTCGGGTTTGCAGCGCGTGAGATGATCCCGGGACTGGATAATCCCGATAACGCGATGCCGATGCTTCTCACCCTGGTTCCGGATGTTCTCGGGCTCATCATGTTTGTCGGGATCTTTGCCGCTGCGACGAGCACGCTGGGGTCGATCTTCCTGACCCTCGGAAGCCTGCTCGCTCGGGAGTCGGTCTTGCCGGGCGGGCGGCGGATCTCCGAGCGTCGCCAACGTATGCTCGGTCGTGTGGCGATTGCCGGGCTCGCTGCTGTATGTGTCTGGTTCGCGAACTTGCGGCCGGGGCTTATTACCGTGCTCTCGAGCATGGCAAGCGGCGGCTTGTTGATGACAGCGCCGGCGCTCATCGGCTGCTTCTACAGTGAACGCGGTTCGTCGGTCGCCGCGTTGGTCAGCATGTCGATGGCAGTACCGGTAGGTATCGCCTATGCGGTAAACTGGTTCCCGCTTGGTATTTGGCCGCCGGTCTGGGGAATCGCGCTGTCGTCGGTGCTCTACATACTCCTGTCGCTGAAGTTCCCCGATGGTGAGTACGGCCGGCGCTTCATCGGAGGCGTCCACGCCGATCTCGCGAGTAACGGCTTTCGCCGGGAGTAGTCGTCACCGGTGACGCACGGAATTGACGCTCAGCAACGCGGCGCATTACTTTAGAGTTTCGGATATAGATAAAGTAAGAACTGAACAAAGGAGTAAGACGAAATGGCAGGATCGATTGAAAAAACGAGAGTCGACGTGGGTCTCGGCGCATCGGGGACCGAGGAGATCGCAACGCACCTGAACGGATATCTCGCGAATCTACAGGTGCTGTACGTGAAGCTGCACAACTACCACTGGAACATTGAAGGAGACCATTTCTTCACCCTGCACGAGGTTCTGGAGGAACTGTATAACTCGGTGGCTGAAGAGGTCGATGAGGTGGCCGAGCGAGTGCTCAAAATCGGGCATCGGCCGGTCGGACGATTGTCGGATGCACTCAAGGAGAGCACCATCACGGAAGCTGACAACACCGGTATCGGTGGTGCGGCAATTGCAAAGAACCTGGTTGCCGACTATCGCTCTCTCATCGATCAGCTTCGATCATTGATCGAAGTAGCCGGCAATCACGGCGATGAAGGAACGGCAGACGACGCGGTTGGTTTCCTGAAAGACAAAGAGAA
The DNA here is from genome assembly GCA_007135605.1 of Spirochaetales bacterium. Classification (GTDB taxonomy): domain Bacteria; phylum Spirochaetota; class Spirochaetia; order DSM-27196; family SKKC01; genus SLAN01. The sequence continues at coordinate 5,218 of SLIN01000106.1, forward strand.
GCAGGTTTGGATGCTCACAGCATTCGGTGCCTAACCGAATGAGACCCGGCTGATCAATTTCGAGTAAGGTCCGCTTCGAACGAGCGGGCCTTTTTTGATGCTGCCCTCACTGCGTGCATCACGGCGGCAGTAAAACCGTCTTCGTCGAGTCGTTGGAGGCCTTCTATCGTGGTACCGGCGGGGCTCGCGACGTCTGTCTCCAGCTGACCGGCGTGGCACCCGTCCAGGAGCATCGCTGCAGCCCCGTCGAGTACTGCAGCGGCAGCCCTCGAGGCCTGTTCGTACGTCATTCCTTCGGCGACACCTCCAAGCGCCAGTGCGTGCGCGAATCGAAATGCGAAGGCGAGACCGGAACCGCCGATACCGGTGGCCGCGGGCATGAGCCGCTCGGGGATCGGTAGTGGGGTCCCGAGCTCGGCGGCTAACGCATGAGCACGTGTTCTACACTCGTCGTCGGCAGTTTCGGCGAAACACATTCCCACTACGCTTCGACGTTTAGCGGCGGCGATGTTCGGGATCATCCGACATACACGTTGCGAACCGGTAACAGTACGGATGCGATCGGTGCTGATACCGGCGAGGAGCGATACGATCACAGGTTCCGGCCGGAGCGAGAAGAGTGTTGCTACGTCATCGAGATCCTGTGGGGTCACGGCTATGACGACAATGTCGGAACGCTCAAAAAGCTGCGCAGGTGAATCGTTGCAGTCGATCCCTCCGCGGTCGACTCCGCGACGGCGACTTTCGTCGGTACGGGAAATGAAGCGAAAAGGCTCGCTTCCCATGCTCGGTCGGAGAGCGCCGACGATTGAGTCGGCCATCTTTCCGAAGCCGATGAATCCAATCTGTCCGATTTCGGTGTCACTCATATTCCACGTCCTGTGATTTCCAGGCCCGCAAACGCTCGCTGTCGCATGCACTCGAAAGCGATCACGGCGACGGCGTTACTGAGGTTGAGGCTTCGGGCCGTACTTCTGACCGGAATGCGGCAGACGGACTCCGAGTATCGCGAGAGAATCTTGTCGCTTAACCCCGCGGTTTCTTTTCCAAATACGAGCGCGCACGGTCCGGTCATATCGACTTCGTTGTACAATCGCTGCCCTTTTGTCGAGGCGAAAAGACACGTTCGCTTGCGAAACAATGGTTCGAGCTCCTCGAGGCCGGCGTAGTGGCGAATATCGACCAGGTGCCAGTAGTCGAGCCCGGCTCTACGAACCGCCGCCTCGTCGGTGTCGAATCCGAGGGGATGCACAAGGTGTAGCGATGCTCCGATCGCCGCACAGGTACGTGCGGTTGAGCCTGTGTTTCCCGGTATTTCCGGTTCAACCAGTACGATGTCGAGCGGTGGATCAGCACCATCATCTTTTTCGTGGATTAACCCGCTTGCGGAGTCGCCTTTTCGATCCATCGTCGTTCCCTACTCACGGAGCGTTGTGAGAGTGTCTTCGTAGTCCGGCAGCTGCCCATTGGTAGGAACCGTTCCGTTTTGAAAGTTATCTCGGCCATATTGGCGGAATTATACGGGACGTTAAGCGCAGGGGCTACCCGGCGCTTCACCTATTCCGCGATGCGGCGAGGCTGTCCTGCGACTCGTGAATGTTCAATACCGCGGGAATTGAGCGGATGCTTTTCATAATGCGTTTCGTATCCTCGCCCCGCTCCATTTCGAGGGTGAAGTGGGCTCGGACCCTCCCATTGACCATTTCGTCGACCTTCCCTTCGATGAGGTGACCACGGAACTTTCGGACTGCGCCTTCGATCTCACTGAACAGATCGCGAGCGCTTTCGGCGGTGATCTCATACCGGCGTGTGACATGGGGACTGACCGTCTCCCACTCGACCTCGATCATCCGCTGTTCGAAGTCGGGGATGTGTTTCAGGTTACGACACTGCCTGCGATGAACTATGATCCCGCGACCCCTGGAAACATAACCGACAATATCGTCACCGGTCTCCGGTCTGCAGCAGTTCGCGAAACGGATCATCATATTCCGCTCGTCCCCGATACGAACACCGATCTTCTCATGATCGACTACGGAGGCCGGAGGGCCGTCATCCTCTGCTTGTTGTCGTGGAGCAGGGTCTTCCGAGGCGAGCGTCGGTTGCCGCTGCGTTGCCTTCGACCGGGCGACGACGCTCTGGTCGATGAACAAACTCTCGTCGTGGTTGTTCAGCCAGTGGCGGATCTTCTGCCGCGCACGCGTCGTCTTCACGAATCGAAGCCAGCTGAGGTGCGGGCGGGCGTTCCGGTTCGTCATGATCTCGACGACCTGTGTGTTACCGAGTGGCTCCTTGAGAGGGATAATGTGTCCGTCCGCCTTCGCACCGATGCAACGGTGTCCAACCTCGGTATGAATATGATACGCGAAGTCGATAGCAGTCGATCCTCGCGGTAGGTGCACCACATCCCCCTTTGGGGTGAAGACATAGATCGAATCTTTCAGGATCTCGCGTTTGATCTCTTCGAGGAACTCATTGGAGGCGATGCGAACGTTACCGAGATTTCGCACTCGGTCTATAATGGCCAGCTCGCGTTGCGTGGAAGGTGTGTCGACACCCTCCTTGTACAGCCAGTGCGCTGCAACACCGTATTCGGCAATGCGGTGCATCTCCACCGTGCGAATCTGTATCTCGGTCAGCCTGCCACCGCTACCCATGACCGTAGTATGCAGGCTCTGGTATCGGTTGCTCTTGGGCATGGCGATGTAGTCCTTGAAGCGACCTTCGATCGGCATCCAGAGCCGATGGACGACACCGAGCATGGTATAGCACTGCGTTTCGGTCTCTACGAGAATACGTATCCCGAGCAGATCGTAGATCTCGTCCATTGCCTTATTACGACGTCGCATCTTCTCGTAGATCGAGTAGAAGTGTTTGGCTCGTGTCTCGACAAGTACGGGAATATGCTCGCGTTCTGCCGCATCCTTGATTGCCTGCTTGACCGACTCGAGATACTCCGATCGTTCGCTTCTCTTCTGCGCGACGAAATCTTTGATCTGCTGGTACATCTTCTCGTCGAGGCACTTGAAACTGAGATCCTCGAGCTCGTCCTTGAGCCAAGAAATGCCGAGTCGTCCGGCAAGTGGCGCGTAAATGTCGAGGCATTCCTGCGCGATAGCCGCCTTGCGCGAACCATCTTTGTACTCGAGCGTCTGCATGTTGTGCAGTTTGTCGGCGAGCTTAATGAGGATAACGCGAATGTCCTTCGCCATAGCGAAAAGCATTTTCCGGATTGTCTCCGCCGCCTGGGTGTTCCGGTTCTTTGCCTTTACCGTAGCGATCTTCGTCACGCCGTTTACAAGCATTTCGACGGTTTTGCCGAAACGAGAGCGGAGCTCCTGACGCGACATACTCGTGTCTTCGAGGACGTCGTGAAGCAGCGCCGCAACAAGGGTGTCGGCGTCCATGTTCAGGGAGACAAGAATTTCCGCGACAGCGACGGGATGGGTTACGAACGGATCTCCGCTCTGACGATACTGGCCTGAGTGCAGCTGTTCGCTGAGGTGCGCGGCTTCGAGTATGCGCGAACGCTGTTCCTGCGGATATGAGGCGATTTGCTGTCCGAGTCGCTCCATGTATTCAGCCATAGTCCCTCAGTAAACGGGCACATAACGCCGTTCACGCGGCTCCTCCGATTACCCGCCTTAGGCCGGAGAGGTCCCGCTCGATAAACGTCTCCGTGAACCCGGCGATCTGCAGCAGTTGCTCGACGCGTTGCGCCTGAGCGTCCGTCGCCTCAATCAGAATATATCCGTTCTTGGACATAGTTGCCAACGCCGTTCGGACCATCCGATGGACAGCGTCGAGGCCGTCGTCGCCACCGTCGAGGGCCAGAGCAGGTTCGGTTGCCGGCACCCGTGCGGCGGCTGCGGGACCCGATCTGACGGGATTCCAGTAAAAGTCGCGCTCTCCACGAAGCTCTCGCATCTCGGCCGTAGTAAGATACGGAGGGTTACAGGTGATCAGGTCGAACGGCGGACCGTAGCGTTCGGACAGCTCCCGGGACCACGGCGCCTCCGGTGCGGTGAATTTGTCGAGGAGATTGCTCTCGACGATCGGGATTTCGCGGTCGAGGAGTTTACCGGCGTTCTCCCGGGCGATCTCCAGCGCTGCGGTGCTTGTGTCGGAAAGCGATACAAAGGCGTCGGGTCGCTCGTGAGCGAGAGCAATTCCGATGCAACCGCTGCCGGTGCAACTATCGTGAACCCGGGCGCAGGGACGGTTCGCCAGGAGTCGGAGGGCCACATCGACGAGCAGCTCGGATTCCGGGCGTGGCACGAGCACTCTTCGGTCCACCGTAAACGAGAGCCCGTAAAACTCCTGTCTTCCGAGAATATAGGCGATCGGCTCTCCTCGGAGCCGTCGCTCGACAACTCCTTCGAAGCGTCGAACCGTTATTTCTGCCAATGGGTCACGGAATCTCGCGTAGAGCTGCTCGCGTGTCAATCCCATTGTAGACGCGAGCAGCAGCAACGCGTCGAGATACGGGGTGTCGCTGCCGGATTGCTCGATTCTCCGAGTGGCGTTGCGGAGCACGTTCGCCGCTTCATCCTTCCTCGTGTTCATCAAAATCTATCAGTCGGATTCGGCGGCACCGACCGTCTGTTCCTGCGCACGGAGTTTCAGCGTTTCGATGATCTCGTCGAGGTCACCGGCGATGATTTGATCCAGCTTGTAGATGGTCAGACCGACCCGGTGATCGGTGAACCGGTTCTGCGGGAAATTGTAGGTGCGGATCCGCTCGCTGCGGTCTCCGCTGCCGATCTGGTTCTTCCGTGCGTTCGCCCGTTCGGCGTTCTTGCGTGCTTCTTCCATCTCGTAAAGTCGAGCTTTCAACACACGCATCGCCTTGGCCTTGTTCTTGTGCTGACTCTTTTCGTCCTGGCACGTAACGACGGTACCGGTGGGAACATGTGTTATGCGTACTGCGGAGTCGGTTGTATTGACGCTCTGACCCCCGGGGCCGCTCGAGCGGAACACATCGATCCGGAGTTCCTCGTTGTTGATCTGTACATCGGTGTCCTCGACTTCCGGCAGCACCGCGACGGTTACCGCCGAGGTATGTATCCGTCCTCCGCTCTCAGTAGTCGGAACGCGTTGCACCCGATGACCGCCGCTTTCGTACTTCAGATCGCCGAACACATCCTTTCCGGCGACCGAGAAGATAACTTCCTTGAATCCGCCGACCTCGGTTTCGCTCGTGCTGAGCAGCTCGATCTTCCAGGCGCGGTGTTCGGCATAACGGCTATACATTCGAAACAGATCTGCGGCGAAAAGGGAGGCTTCATCCCCGCCGGTTCCCGCACGAATTTCCATGATTGTGTTCTTTGAGTCCATCGGATCGCGCGGCACGAGCAGCAGCTTCAGTTGATGTTCGATATGCGTGAGCTGATCGGAGAGCTGTTCCTGCTCCACCTCGGCCATCTCGCGCAGCTCCGTATCGTCTTCCTCTTCAGCGATGGTTCGCGATTCTTCCATCTGCTCCGCGATCCTCTGGTAGCGACTGTACGTTTCGACGATCTCCGAGAGATACGCGTGCTCCTGCATGAGCGACCGATAGCGCTTCTGCTCTTTGAGCACGTCCGGATCGGCTATAAGCGTTTCAACCTCTTCGTACCGGTGCTTCAGGTGTTCCAGCTTATCGAACATGGCGTCTCAACTCGTAATCCGGCGGGGTCCGCGCAGGAAGCCGAACATGCTTCCGATAAGCCCGCCGATGATATGCGCGAACTGCGAAATCTCGTTGTCCTGGAATGCTGCCATGAACTCCCGGGTCAAGTACAGGAGTACCACGAGAATGAACGTAAGCGGGATTTCGCCCTGGCGGATATTGGTAAAACTGACGAGAAGAATCATCATGAATACGATACCGCTCGCGCCGAGCAACCCTGTCGACATGATAAGGACATTCAGGATACCCGTGATACCGGCTGTGATAAGAATCATAACGAGCAGCGGGACGGTTCCGTACTTCTCTTCGAGAATCGGCCCGAGGAGAAGTATGAACGCCATGTTAGACATCAGGTGATTCCAGCCGGCATGACCGAGCGAATGCGTGAACAGGCGCAGAAAATCTATCACGCGGTTAAAGGCCATGTGGGGCGGTACGCTGAAGATATTGGCGGTCAGAGCGGACCCTGCAAGTCCGTCTATAAGCAGGATCAGCGCCGCTGTGAGAGAAAATGTAAGGGTAACGGGAGCGTTGTAGCGAATACGCATGCACAAACCTTAGAAGGCCGGCGGACAAAAATCAAGCTGAGGGCCGGTTTTCGCCTGCGGCGGTCGGATACGGTATCGTCCGGTCGGCTACGTCGGCGAGTGCCATTGCACGGTCGATCTCTCAGTGAACCCCGAGCTCGTGGCGAAGCGCATCGGCATTGCGTTCGGCTGATTCCCACTGCTCGAGCATAGCGTCATGCTCTCCACGCATCGACTCGAGCTCATGTTTCAGTTCGCGAGCTCGCTCCCCGTCCGAGTAATTCTCCGGAATGGCCAGGTCGTGCTCGAGTTTTAGAATCTCCGATTCGATTTCCTCCGCACGTGCGAGCAAACGTTCGCTCTCACGTTCGGCGCGGCGCAGTTCGCGCTGACGCGAGCGGCGGTCGATTGTCGCAGCGGTTCCATCTGCTGACGATTTCGCGGCACCGTTGTTAGCTTTCGTTTCACTCGGGACCGACGGACCGGTGCTGCGTGTCTCGCGCTCTTTTGACAGCTTCCACTCGTAAAACTCGAAATCTCCCGGAATGTCACGAAAACGTGCCCCGCCCGGCGCCGACGTCAACTCGAGGACGCGCTCGGAGAGTCCGCGGAGGAAGTCCCGATCGTGGCTCACCACCAGAACGGTTCCATCGTATCGTCGCAGCGCATCGAGTAGAACGTCCTGGGCGCTCATGTCGAGGTGGTTCGTCGGCTCGTCGAGGACAAGAAGATTATAAGGTGCGAGCAGGAGTTTCAGCATGGCAAGCCTGCTCTTCTCACCGCCGGACAGAACACCGATCGGCTTGAAGACATCATCTCCTCTGAACAGAAAAGCTCCGAGCATCGAGCGCAGCTGGGGGATCAGCTCGGTCGGGCAACCGTCTTCCGCTTCTTCGAGCACCGTGCGTTGCCCGGTGAGGGAGTCCACGACATCCTGGCCGAAGTAGCCGACGCGCACCCCGGAACCGAGCTCGAACGTTCCGGTGTAGTCGGGGTCGTGGAGCCCGAGAATTCGCAGCAAAGTGGTCTTGCCGGCTCCGTTGTGCCCGGTTATTGCGATCTTCTCTCCACGCAGCACCGTCAACTCGATGTCGCTGAGTACCGTCCGATCGCCGAAGCTGCGACCAAGACCGCGCAGCCGGATCATCTCGCGACCGGAGTGCTCGGGCTGCGGGAACGTGAGGTGCATCCGCTTGAGGTTCTCCGGGATTTCGATGCGTTCCATCTTCTCGAGCATTCGTATCCGGCTCTGAACCATTGCGGCCTTCGAGGCGTTATACCGGAACCGGCGTATGAAGTCCTCAATGCGTGCGATTTCCTCCTGCTGCTGCTCGTACCGCGTGACAAGCTCCGCCATTTCCTGCGCTCTGCGGCGCTCATACTCGGAGTAGTTGCAGCGATAGACGGTGAGGGCGCCGAGATAGAGCTCGGCCGTTTCGTTCACAGCGTGGTCGAGAAAGTCGCGGTCGTGTGCGACGATCAGAACCGCACCCTCGAATGAGGTGAGGAAGTCGCGCAGCCAGTCGCGCGCCTCGATATCGAGGTAGTTCGTCGGCTCATCGAGCAGGAGTACGTCGGGATGCTGAAGCAGTATCTTCGCGAGTGCGATGCGCATCTGCCAGCCGCCGGAGAAGGTCTCGCACGGTCGATTGAAATCGTCCGGGCCGAAGCCGAGACCGCGCAGTATTCGTTCGATACGTGCCTGCCGGCCGTAGTAACCGCTGGCGTCTATGCGGTCCTGCGCGTGGGAGAACATCTCCACAAGTGACCCGACTTCGGGGTCTCGGTCATCTTTCGAAGAGAGAGCCTCTCCGACCTGGTCGCGCTGCTCGACGAGCCGGTGGATCGAAGCGAATGCCTGCTCCGCCTCATCCCACAATGTGCGTCCGGAGTAGCGCAATCCGGTCTGGGGGAGGTATGCGACCTCGAGCCCTTTCGGTACGCTGACCGTGCCGTTGTCCGGAGACAATTCCCCCGCCGCGATTCTCAGCAGGGTGGTCTTGCCCGATCCGTTTGCCCCTGCGAGCGAAATCCGGCGGCCCGGATAGAGCTCGAGATGTACGTCGCGAAGAATTTCGCGATCCCCGAAACTGAGATTGATCTGCGAGAGCACTACCGTGGACATCAGGAGCTCGCGTCCGACTCCTCGGCGGGCTCGAAGTAGTTCATGAACATTACGAGCGACGACGCGCTGTCGGATAGTACCTGGAAGTCGCGGATCTGCGACAGCGGTACATATGTGAGGCGAATACCGTTACCCTCGAGCTCATAAAGAAAACTGATTCGCTCGTCCTCGGGTGCTTCATCGAACTGGAAGCTTACGACGCCGTCGTACTGTGCTCTCAGGTTGCGTGAGGGGAAGTACCGGAACGCCATAGTGCCGCTCCGTCCGTAATGTGGGGGTACGACATCGGGGCGGAGCTCATCGAGGTCGTCCCAGGTAAACCGGCCGTCCTCATCAACCCGAACCTCCCCATATACGCTACTTCCAAGGCGACGACCTTCTGCATGGAATGTCTCGATCGCCTCTTCTCGCCGCTCTTTCTCTCGCTCCAGTATATCCTCCAGATCACGGGAGAGTGAACGCAACCGGACGGTGAATTCTCCGTCATCGGTGGTCAGGAACGCGGTCAGTCTGTTCCGCCCATCGCGTCGTATTTCGAGTCTCGTCCCCTGAAAGCGTATATGGTTGGCGCCGCTCGCGGTGATCGCGGCATAGCTCAGCTCTTCGTCGAAATCAGGAGTCTTGAAGTGGATAGTGTTGGTGTCTTCGTCAGGAAAGAGCCCGTATTCCGGATCAAGCTCCTCGATCACGGGGGTATTGTCGTTCACGAGGTCGTAGTAATCGCTGGGACGCCATACGTTGTCGAGTACTTCCTGACCGAGCGACGGAATGTCGGAGTCTCGATCGTTTGCAGCGAGCCCCTCGTGAACGTCGTAAACATTCAGTGAATAGCCGAATGACCAGCCTTCGGATCCGGTTTCGGTGAGCACTCTGTGCCACCGGCCGGTGAGTCCCGAAATAGTGACTTCTTCCTCGGCTACTTCCAGGACCTTCACAAGCTCATCTTCCTGAAGTCGATACACCGCACGACTGTCGGTGTCGGGACGATTTCGTACCGGCAGCGCGCGTTGTCGCGATCGAGCGTACAGCGGAGCTACATCCGAGAATTCCTCGGCAAACTGCTCAGCTTGCTCCTGAGTGTCGAAGAGCTGGATACGGAAGCGGGAAATGCTCTGAGGCCGTTGATCGTCGATCTGTACGAGGTAGCTGTCGGTCGATCTGTTTTCCTCGAGCACCCGGATCAACTCGCCGGGCGAGGCGTTAAGCTCTTCGGTCGACCAGAGTACGACACCGGTACCGAGATCCCCTCCGGAACAGGCGCCGAGCAGAATCGCCGAAAGAACGAGAGTGAGAACAGGTGCGAGATGGTGTGTTTTCATTGCTGTCAGTACCCGGTTCCGCGATATTCCATGTATAAGGTACCACAGCGCTACTGAACAGAGTCAAGCGTGAAGGATACCGGCTCGCCGGCCGCCGGCGTGGGAGTGAACGTGCCTGCAATCTACCGGAGCTCGTCGGCATCGAGGACGATCACAACTCTGCCTTCGGCAAGCATTTCTCGATTGGCGTCGCGAGTAAGCAGCTGCTCAGCGGTTTCGTGTGGAATCACCGGATTTGCCGGCAAAGTGCCGAATGCACGGTCGGCCGCCACGAAGAGCGGATTCGAGCCGATCCGCTCCTCGAGGTCGGCGAGGTTTGCATCGGTTGTGTAGCCTACGATGCCCCATTGTTCCAGGAAGTCCGGCTCGATCATGGCCGCATCGAGTATCAGGCGCATATTCGAGTCGTAGATACGTGGCAGGAGTACCGGCTCGAGCGACGAATCACGATCTTCACCGTGAACCGGAAGCGCTCCCCGGGCATCGATCACGAGACCGGTGAAGTCGGTTGTCGGAACCCAGGAAGCGGAGGAGGGGACCGGTCGCGGGATTGAATGTCGCTGGAAAACGGAAGCGATTGTCCCGGCTATCGGATAGCGCAGCTCGACTGATGCCGATTTGAGATCACGGGAGGGACGGACTCCGGATGTGCTACCGGCCGCTTCGCGATCGTCGAGAATGGCGGTGATCTCTTCGTGTTTCGCGGCGAGCTCCGCTCCCGTATCCGCCGAGGTTATCGGAAGATCGAACACGGCTCGCCGGAAGGCGGTCTCACGCCGCGAAAGAATACGCCGCTCGGCGCGTGCTGTGGCGCCGGCGTATTCCGGCTCCACTTCCGTCTCCCCGGTTACGATGAGCACTCCCTCAGTCCACGCAACTCGCGAATCGAAGCGCACCGCAGGCTCGTTTTCGGAGGGCGATCCGATCGCCGTTGTGATGAGCAGAATGAAGATCGGTGTAAGCCATCTAAGGTGATCCATGACTTCTCTAGTGCGTACTATCGGCACTTTGCGAGCGCTCGATGAGCGTGTCGGTAAGCGATACGATATCGACCGCCGACTCGAGACGGTCGTGAGAGCGAAGCGGGACGTTCAGTGGATACGTCACGGCACCGACGGGTGTTCTGCGTTTGTTCAGGTGAAGATTCCACGAGTGGAGCGTATCGGTGGGGATGCCGGCGAGCTCGGCTATTGTCGCAAGCTCAACACCGCCGGGTGCTTCGACCCGTGTCCATTCGAGCGGCTCCAGCCAGTAGCATGGCAAACCGTAGCGTCCGCCGTGCTCTGCAATCCACGCTATCGCGAGAAACTTCGGCACGTAATCCACCGTCTGATCGGGAAGGAGCCCCGCCCCCGCGAGTCGCCAGTAATCGCGCGTTCCTGCGCTCTCAATCGCGCGCCGGACATGCCCGAGACCGGCATTATATGCCGCGATCGCGAGCAACCAGTCTTCGAGCACCGTGAAGTTCCAGGAGAGCTTCTCGAGCGCCGCGTGAGTCGATCTGTAGAAATCTCGTCGTTCGTCGACTTCCGCGTTTATTACCATCCACTCTTCGACGGAGTTCTCCATGAACTGCCACAAACCGACCGCACCGGAGCGCGAGACGGCGGTAGCGTCGAAGTTCGATTCAATGAGGGCCAGATAGTACAACTCTCGGGGCATTCGACGGGCTTCCAGTTGTTGCACGATGAAATCGCGATACGGTAAACCCGCACGGAGCGACCGCGAGATGTAGTTCAGCCCCGCGGGTCCGGAATACAACTCGATGTACCGGCCGATCTCCGAGGACCAGGAGATGTCGGGGTTCGAAAAGACCGAAGGCCCGGCAATGACCTGTCGCTCCGGTAATGGCTCCGGATCCGGAATATGGCCGGACGAGGCCTCGATAGCGGGCGACGCCGCCAACAGCACAGCTCCGACCACCAATGTGCGTTGAAGAAGGGGCAGAAAATCGAAAGAGGAGCGCACAACCGGTCGCATGATGCCGCCGAAGCGCGTCAGTGGACCTCTCCGAAACGAATGCCGGCCCATTCCCAATTGCCGTGTACTTCCGGATCTGCCGGAAAATCTACGCGGCGAAAGTAGAAATACCAGGTGGAGAATCGCTCGGCCCATCCGGTAGTCTGAAGGTACGCCTCCCGGTCGTTCGAATTGACCGAGAACTCGCTCGCCGTGCGTACGTTCGACCGACTCAGAAACACCTCGATGTTGAAACCGAAGGTGCTGTTCGCATCGGTTGGATCCTGTTGCGGAGAGGCCGCGAAAAAGTCTACTCCTGTTTGATAGCGTCGCAGCGTATTCGAGTCCCTGTTTGCGAGCGCCGTGCGAACTACGTCCACGAGCTCTTCGAGACTCTCGAATGTCCAGTCCCGAGACGACCGTGCAAACTGCAACTTGCGACGGACCGTGGAATGGGCGTCCGAGGCGCCCGGAATCTCGGTGTTCGGCAATGCGAGAAAGCGCTCGTACGCCCGCCGACTGCGGTCCCAGTCGACGAGATTCTCGTATGTCCGACCCATATAGTAGTGAATTCTTCCCTCGTCGATTCGGGAAGGGAACCGATCGAGCAGCTGCTCGTAATAGCCGATCCGGTGGCGCGGGTCTTCGCTTATACCGCTCAGTGCATCCAGCGCTGCGAAATGGACGCTCGATCCGTTTATATCCACATCCGGATAATCGTTGAGGGAGCGACGGAAATACCTCCGGGCGAACTCGTCGTTTCCAGAGCGTTGATACGCGCGCCCAATCAGAAATAGATAATAGCCGTTGTACGGATCGTCCGGATTTCGCTCGACCTGTGTCGTGAGAAGATGGACCATGCGCTCGGTATAGCCTTCCTCGCGCAGATTGCCCGCGAGTCTCCGGACCACGATCGCACGGTCGGGATTCTCGCTTTCGTCGAGTAACGAGAGGAGGCGGCGGTTTTCGCGTTGTACGGAGCTCTCTCCGACTGCGTAATAGTCTGCAATCGGATCGCTCGAACAGGCGGTCGCGGCGATGAGTAGCGACACCGGGAGGGTGATAAGCAGAAAGTAGTATCGTCGACTCATACTCCTTCGAGAGTATATTAGCACTGTCTCGTTGGCAAGCTCGTAGCTTGCTGCTACACTGCCAAAGGTTGACGACAATGCGCACGAAGCTCTCCGATCGTTTTCTTGTTTTCGGCTCAACATTGCTTATCGTCGGCCTCTTTCTCCTGTCGACAACCCTCGGACTGTTACCGTTGGTCGCTCCGCTCTGGCCGTTGCTTGTCGTCGCCGGTGGTATCGCAGCGCTGAGGGCCGGGCTCACCGGACGCTGGCCGGAAGCGTCGGTGTTCGCCGGACTATTCCTCGTTCTGGGCGGTGTGTTCTTCCTGCTTCTGACTACGGTCATGTCCACTCTCGAGCTGAGTCGAGTCTGGCCGGCATTTATGACTATCGCCGGTGTGTCCGTAGTCGCGTACGCACATTTCAAACCGGCGGCGGGACGTCTTACACTTACTATTCCGGGGTACGTGATCATCGTACTCTCGATTATCTTCCTGTTATTCAGTTTCGACGTCGTGGATGAGGACTTTACCGCGTTCGTTGCGAGGTGGTGGCCGGTGGTTTTTGTTGCCGCGGGTATCGGTCTACTATCCGTGCATTTCCGCATGTCGAGAAAGGTCCGCATTCGAAGGTAGCCGTGATTGCAGATCGTGCGCAAACGCTCGAACGAGTGTACGCCGCTTATCATCATCCGCGATATATACATCCCGATCCGCTGGAGGTAGTGCGAACATATAGGCATCGTGCTGACCGCGAGGTGGCGGCGCTCATATGCTCGTCGCTTGCTCTCGGTCGCGTCTCGTCGATCCTTACCGCGTGCCGCCGAGTGCTCGACGCGGTCGGTGAGCCGCGCCTGCTCGGCGCGCGTACGGCTGCGTACCTGCGCAGTCGACTTGACGGGTTCGTGTACCGATTCTTTGACAGCGATGAGTTACTCAGATATCTGCTCGCCGTCGGCTCGGTGTTACGGCGGTATGGAAGCCTCGAGGCGGCATTTGCCGCTGGAATCGAAGAAGAGATCTCACGCCAATCGGCAGGGTTAGTCTCGCTCACGGCAGCACTTCGAGAGAGCGATGACCCGCCGCGCAGCATCATCCTTTCCGATCCGAGGCGAGGGAGTGCCGCGAAACGGTTACATCTCTTCTTACGGTGGATGGTGCGATCGGATTCGATCGATCCGGGCGGCTGGGATGTAATTACTCCGGGAGAGCTCCGCGTTCCGGTTGACGTTCATCTTCATCGGGTTGCCCGTCGACTCGACATGACCGCGCGTATGCGACCGGATGCGCGCGCCGGATTGGAAATCACTACAGCGCTGAAGATGATTGATGCTGAGGACCCGGTACGTTTCGATTTCTCTCTGACACGGATAGGTATTCACCCGAACGGGACAATGGAGATTATCGACGCGCCCCAACAACGAAAAAAGCTCGAAGTGGCGAAAAATCCGACAGACAGGGGCCGGAAAAAGTGTTAGTCTACCGCGCGTAGAGTTTCGACCTGATTGCTCTGCAATTTAGCAAACGAGAATAACTGCTGAAGGAGGACGTAATGCAGAAGTACGTCTGCGAAGTCTGTGGCTATATTTATGATCCGGACGAGGGTGATCCGGACGGAGGAATTGAGCCGGGAACTCCCTTTGAAAAGCTTCCCGAGGATTGGGTCTGCCCCATGTGTGGTGCGGGAAAGGACGAGTTTTCCGAAGAGGACTGACCGCGCCCCGGTCAGTGACGCCGGCGGCGGTCGGCTTATGGATCCGCCAGCGCGATTCAGAGCGTGTGGAACCCGGATCTTCGGCCACCGCCGCCCAGACCACGGCCGCTCAGGCCACCGCCGCCCGACACCGGTTTTACCACATATTATGTCGGGAAGCCGGCAGATTACGCCAGCATCGCTGCCTGGCGTTTGAGTTGATCTTCCAGAACGAGACAAACCATAGCTTCAACCACCGGAACAATGCGCGGGCAGATGCATGCGTCGTGACGCCCTTCGGTACGGATCGTAGTTGGTGTTCCCTCGACGGTAATCGTCTTCTGTTCGTGGGAAATACTCGAAGTCGGCTTTACGGCCACGCGGAATACGATCTCCTCTCCGCTGGAGATCCCGCCGATAATACCGCCGGCGTTATTCGTCAGGAAACCCTCTGAGCTCATCTGGTCATTGTGTTCGCTGCCGCGCATGTCGGCGACGCGAAATCCGGCGCCGAACTCTATGCCCTTTATCGCGCCGACACTGAGCATTGCACCGGCAAGTTGAGCGTCCAGCTTATCGAAGACCGGCTCTCCGAGTCCGATCGGAACTCCGGTTATGCGACACTCGACTATTCCGCCGGCGGAATCGCCTTCTTCCTTTAATTGCTCGATGCGCTCCAGCATTTCGATTGCCGCCTTCGGATCGGCCGCCCGCAGCGCGTTTCGCTCGATTTCCTCGCGTTCCACTCGCTCGCCGTACACTCCTGCCGCCGCCCTTGTATACGCGTACAGATCGATTCCGCGCTGCAGCAGATGCTTGCGGGCAATTGCACCCGCGGCGACTCGGGCGGCGGTTTCGCGTCCGCTTGCCCGCCCGCTCCCACGCCAGTCACGGACTCCGTATTTACGAAGGTATGTGTAGTCGGCATGGCCGGGGCGGAACATCCCTCGAATATCATCATACGCGGACGGGTCGGCGTCCTTGTTATAGAGAATCAGTAGAATCGGCGTTCCGGTTGTCTTGCCCTCGAATTCTCCGGACAGCATGTGAACGGTATCCGGCTCCTTCCGGGGTGTACTCACCCCGCCTTGTCCCGGTTTGCGGCGGTCGAGTTGCACTTGAATCTCTTCCGCGGATATCTCGATTCCGGGGGTTGCACCGTCGATGACAACGCCAACCGCGCCTCCGTGGCTCTCACCGAACGTTGTGATTCTGAACGCCTGTCCGAAACTGCTGCCGGGCATGCTCTTACCTCCTCTCGTTCCCGGAAAGAAGCGAAGCCAGCGCGTCCGCTACCTTGGGGATGGTGCCACTCGCTTCGAGGACCGAGTGTGCCCAACGACGGTATGCCAGATCGCGTCGCCGGTAGAGCCGTGCAAACGCCTCTCGTGTTCCCGATTCCGGCAAGAACGGCGGGCGACCGTTCGCCATAATGCGATCGTATAGAACTGTCTCGCTCTCGACAAGATAGACGAGGTGGAACGACCGGGATAGCGCCGCGAGGGCCGGCCCGTTGTCGGCTACGCCGCCGCCGACGGCAAGAAGGAGAGAGCCCGGTTGCGAACAGAAACTCTCCGCCACTTCGAGTTCGATTCCGCGGAAGCGTGCAGCCCCCACCGCGCGATAGAGCGCGCGCGCGCTCACAACGCCTTCACGGTCGCAGATGACCTGATCCAAATCCCGGAAGGGAACCTGCAACAGCGCGGCCGCGGCTTGCCCTGCACTCGACTTCCCACTGTGTTTGATTCCGGTAATCGCCGCCCGCAGCGGCGCGTTCTGTTCGTTCATCGATTTTCCGTCCGGGCCGAGGTGCCTGCGCGAGAAACCCCTAGAAGCGTAGATAGAGAGCGGGCCGGCCGATACGATCGGGTGTAACAGGCACGGTAACTCCGCCGCGAATCGGTGCAACGCCGATGCTGTACCCCACCGAAGCAAGCAGCTCGAGACTGAGCCAGATGCGTTCATCCAGTGTAATGCTTCCCTGAGGCGAGAAAAACCGGTTTGTTCCATTGAAGTCATCCGCCGCCGTGCCGAATCCGCCCTGCGCCTCTGCGAACAATCCCCCGGCCAGTCCCTGCAGATTGAAGCCGAGCGGAAGCGCTGTATCGGTGAGGGCGAACGTTCCGCGAATCCCGGTGCGAATGCGGAATCGGCCCGGTTGCAGTGAGAAATTTGCCGGTCTTCCGACACCGGGTATCGAGAACGTACTAACCGATGGGACCGCGGCGGTCCAGTACGCTGCACCGGCGTCGGCCATGACTCCGACACCGGAGCTCGCGAGAGGAGCTACCGTGGAGACCGTCGCTCGAATCCGGTATCCCGGCAACGGATTCCCGAGTGTCGGGAGGTCACGAGATGCTTGTCCTTGAAGCTGAATGAGACGATTGTCGTAAAGATCGCGGCGGACGTTCGGTCCCATTCTGCGGTAGTACAAACCGCCGCCGAGCTCGATTCTGCTGCGTTCGTCGGCCGGAGAGTCTACAGCGGACGGATTTCCGACACCGTTGTCGGTATCCGCGGAGAGCCGGAACGAGAAGTCCTCGTCCGAGCTGATAGTCCGTTCGTAATGTGTGTACGCAAATGGGCCGAAATTCCGTTGAATGCCTCGTCGATTGTGTGCGAGGAGACTCAAACGTGTGACGAGCTGCAAGGTGGTTCGTTGAGAGACGCGACTCTCCGGGTCGGAAGCATCGACAAGCCCGAAGTTCTGGGAAAAACTGAGGTCGGCAGCGAGCGGCCCGGATCTGCCCGAGAGTGCAAAACGCGCGTGCGGTTGTCCGACGGAAGGATGCCAGGCGATCGTGGCGCTGCTCGAAGCCGTTCTACGGTAGTTGCTTCCCAATGCACCGATTCCGAGACCGACATGGAGGCGCCCGTCGGTGGCGCTCAACAGCGAGGGGTACGGGAACCAGACGCCGGGCCACGGCAGATCGTAGAAACGCTTCTCGTCGAATGATTCAACCGGCTCCACCGGGTGGTTATCCGGCGGATTGTTGCCGGAATCGTGCTGCCCGCGTTCCTCTACCGTCGACGCGGCTACTCTCCGCTCTGCCGGAGGTGCGGGTATCGAGAGGTGCAAACCCTGGAGGATGCGAAAGCCGTCGCTGCGATAGGTACCGTACAGGTACTCATCGAAGTCGCCTTCGACTCCCCCGCGAGACTTGGGAAGCACCGAGAGAACTCCGACCGGATCGTCGCCGATCGGGTGAGCGCCGAGACTATCGTGGGCCTCCGGGACGTGGGCCTCCGGGACGTGGGCCTCCGGGACGTGGGCCTCCGGGACGTGGGCCTCCGGGACGTGGGCCTCCTGGGCGCGAGCCTCCCGGGCCGGGCGGCCGCCGGTAGTTCGTGTATTCGGCTCGACGGAGCTTGGGGTTCCATATCCTGCCTTCCATGCACGCAAAAGGCCGTCACGGTCGCTGATGTAGTACAGCTCCCCTTCGTCGCTCCAGGCCGGACGATAGTGTGCCTCGTTCGCGACAAGCGCTACCGGCGATTCCGGTTCTCCGCTGAATGCAGTCCCCGGTTCCGGCAGCTCGATTACCCGCAACTTCTGCCGTCCGGCCCGGTTCTCTACAAAGGCAAGTTTTCCGCCTTCGTGGCCAACCGCCGGGGTGTAGAGGTATGCATTGTCCGGCTCGTAGAGCGGGGTGAGCTCGCCGTTTTCGAGATCGACCCACACGAGCCGATGGTACTGTCCGATCCGCTGCACCGCGATGGCGTGTTCGCCGTCTTCGGCAAACCTCGGGTGGTAGAGTCCGGAGGCGGACGAGACTCTCGACGGAGTACGAGCGCCTTCCGGTAACACGTACAGATGCGATTGAGTCCGCACGGGACCGATGCCGGTGGCGCTGCTGTGGAACGCGGCGAAAAGGAACGAGCCTCCGGATACATCGAAACTCTCACCGTCCGTGAGCGTAGTAGTGAAAACCACCTCTTCGCGGCCGTCGGCGATACGCACGATCGCCGACCGGCGATCCGGCGCGGTGCGATAACTGTACACGCTTTCCCCGTCGGCGCGCAGCGGGTGGTAATCGGCGATTCCTTCCGGAGATACCGTGCTACCCTGCGACATGAGCTCCCGCCCGGCGTACCAGGATCGCAGTTCCTCGACCATGTCGTCCCAGAGTGTTTGCGCCGAGGTCCCGGTAACCGCCTCGATCGCGCGTGACATACCGAGAAAAGGAGTTCGGAGATATTGGCGATAGATTTCCGCGAACACATGCTCCCCGAATCGTTCGAGGAGAAATGTGACGTAGATATACCCGGCTACGTAAAACCGTCCTCGCGGCGGGCGGTAGGAGTCGAAACCGGCTCGGTCGAAGTCAAACATTTCTCCCTGGATGATCGGGGCGGAGTAGTAGATCTCGAACATCGGATTTCGTCCTCTGCCGCCCTGCGAGAAGCGGGTTTCCGCCTCGATCGCGATTCCCTCGATTGCCCAGCCGGGCATAAACACACCCGGCA
>SLIN01000325.1 GCA_007135605.1 Spirochaetales bacterium
AGCTGGATGTGCAGCATCCGGCCGCACTCTTTCGCCGCATCTACCATCGCCTTCCCGTCGGCCCACGAGCCGGCGATCGGCTTCTCGCAGTAGACGTGCTTGCCCGCGCGAAGTGCCTCGATCGTGACCGGTGCGTGCAGATTGTTGTGCAGGCACACATCCACGGCCTCCAGATCGTCGCGCCGCAGCACCTCCCGGAAGTCGGTCGTAGTCTCCGCTACGCCGAACTGCGTTCGCACGCGCTCGAGTAGCTCTTCGTCAACATCGCACACGATGGCGACTTCAATCTCGTCGATCTCCGCCCATTGGCGCAGATGTGCCTGCGCAATCTGGCCGGCGCCGATAATGCCGATTCGTTTCATATCCTGAAAGCTCCTTTGTTTCGCGCGATTGTATCGTGAGTCGGTGCGTTTGTCGTGGACCGGGGGCCGCGTCAAAACATGTTCACACGACGGTGGGGACTGGTAGGATGGGACTCCCGAAACCATCGGAGAGCTCCACAGGAGGCCGTATGAAACTTTCGTTCATGACGCTCGGTTGTCCGGAATGGGATCTGCAGACGGTGATCGAGCGGGCGGTCGAGTACGGGTACGACGGCGTGGACTTTCGCGGTCTGCAGGACGAGATCGACGTGACCGTGCTGCCCGAGTTCACGAGCGGCGTCGCCGATACGCGGAGACGGTTCGATGAGGCGGGGCTGCAGGTGTGCACGATAAGCTCGAGTCTTCGCGTCTGCGACCCCGAACGCCGAAGCGAGAACCTTGACGAGGCGAAGCGGACGCTCGAGATGGCAGGCGGGCTCGGCGTCGAGAACGTCCGCGTCTTCGGCGGCGGACCTGTTCCCGATATCGGTCACGAGGAAGCGGCGAAGATAGGTGTGGAGACGATGGAAGCGGTGCTCGCGCTCGACGGAGCGGACTCGGTGCGGTGGCTCTTCGAGACGCACGATCACTGGATCCGAAGCGATGACTGCAAGCTGTTGCTCAGTCGCATCACCGCACCGGCGTTCGGCGCTCTGTGGGATATCGGACACACCTCCCGCGTGGGCGGAGAGACGCCCGAGCAGAGCTTTGCCGCCTTCGGTGATCGAATCGGATACGCCCACATCAAGGACGCGATCTACGACCCGGATCACCCTCAGGCGATGGACGATGGCTGGCGCTACGTGCCCGCGGGAACGGGGTCGCTACCGCTGGCAGCCGGGATCGCGCTGCTGCGCCGGAACGGGTACACCGGTTGGGTGACCTTCGAGCACGAGAAGCGCTGGCACCCCGAGCTCCCGGAGCCCGAGCAGGCGTTTCCGCACTTCATCGAGTGGTTCCGGTCGTTGTAGGAACAATCCTTCAACGGCAGGAGCTATGACAGATAGCCGTGCTCTACCGGAAAACCGTTGCGCTGTAGCGATTCTGCGGCCTGAGCGATGAGCTCGGACGGCAAACGGTTGCCGGAGATCGTACAAGGTGGCGGGATAGCGCCGGCTCGCTCGGCGCCGTGAGCGAACACGTGATCGATCGCCCGGTTCGCGTTCGAGAACGGATTGCCGTACGGAAGCTCGCCGGCGGCGTCGAAAAGCTCCTGTGCGACAGCCGATACGCGGTCGGAGAGTGTTTTCGCTTTCGGCGCATCTCCCGCTTCGAGCGCGGCGAGCATTTCGGTGAACGCCGAAGCGAAACAGTTCGCGGTGGAGAGCAGAAAGCCGTGGTACGGTCCGCCGGCGCCACGGTGCCATCCCGCGTACCCGAGCTCGGCGCCACGCACGAGAAAGAGATTTTCGTACTCCTGCTTGCCGTCCTGTGCCGCCCGCGCGACCCGATCGTGGCCGCTCGTATCCTTGAAGAGATAGAAATTCGGATACTCGGCGGCGAGAGCCGCGAGTGACCGGTGCGATATCTCGTTCTCGGTTATCTGCGGCAGCTGATAGAAAGCGACCGGAACGCCGAGCTCGGGTACCGAGGCGAGCTCGTCCTGAATGGTTTGCTCGGTGAGCCCGGCACCGCGCGGGGGCGTTACGGTGAATCCACTCACACGGCGATCGGCGAGCGCGCGGGCGCAGGCAACCGGATCGCGCGGCGGTGGGCCGTCCAGCAGCTCGCTCGCTGTCTCGAGTATCGCCTCACGCGCCGCTCCGCGCTCGGTTCGCAACACCCCGATCATAATCAACAGATCGAGCTCATCGGCGATCTCGAGCAGCTTCCGCACCAGCCGGCGCTGCGTCGACTCCGACATCTCCCACCCGTCTCCGGTAGATCCCGGGGCGAGAAAGGTCTTCACCACCGGCGAGAGCCGGCGCAGATGTGCCCGAATGCGCTCATCATCGAGTGTCGCCTGCTCGTCGCGATAGTGCGTGAGCAGCGGACACCACAGCTCGGGGATGCCTTGCGGGAATACGGCACGAACTATCTCGTCGCGCTGTTCGATAATGTCTGGTTGCATGGTGATACTCTTTCGCCCTGTCGGGTGTATGCTCCGATAGTACCTGAACGCCGTCCGGATTGCGAGGGTGATCGGGTCTTCTCCGTTGCGCGGACTTCCCCGTGGCCCGGACTTCGCCGGCCCCGTGTAACACAAAGAACTCGGTCCGATTCGCCGAAAAGCGCAAAACAGTCGCCACATCGCTTTGTGCGCGATTGACAAGCTCTCCACAGAGGTCGACGCTAACGTACCGCGAAGAAAGATGGTTTTTTGGGAGGAGTTCGTGACGACTACGAAGAGCGCCAATGTGCGCAAGAGTGTACTTGACCGCCTGGAAGGCGGCTATGCGTTGATGCTTGACCGCGACGAGCAGGGACCGTTTCTGTTCGTCGGCTCGGAGAGCAGGGGCGGAGAATCGCGCGTGATTCCGTTGAACGGTGGAAGTCCGCGAACGGTCACAACCGAAGTTGGCGGTATGATGCATATTCTTCCGGCTCCGGGGCGTCCGGGCTGCTACGTGTCGGCGATGGGCATGTTTGCACCGTTTATAGGACAGAAAGCAGGTGTCTATATGCTCGAGGCAAGCAGTGATCCGGCGGCGCATTGGAAGGTCGAGCACCTGTTCGACATGCCGTTCGCCCATCGTATCGGCTTTCTGGAGGTCAACTCGCGGACATATCTCTTTGTCGCGACGGTAAGCAAGAACAAAGAGAATCCCGATGACTGGAGTCAGCCGGGGGAATTGTACGTGGTCGACTTCGACCACGCATTACAGAGCAATGAGTGGAAGCCCGAACCGGTCAGCGAAGCGATCTACCGCAATCACGGTATGTGGAGCGGTGCGCTCGATGGACGGCACGTACTTCTGATGTCGGGTGCCGAAGGGATGTTCGAGATTAAGCCGGATGCGGCGTCGAAGAGCGGTTTCGCGCTCGAACCCATAATCGAAGAGGAGATCAGTGAGATGGTCGCCGCCGATGTGGACGGTGACGGTCGTGACGAGTTTGTCGCCATCGAGCCGTTTCACGGGCACCGCCTGCGCGTATACAAGCGCGATGGCAACGAACGCTGGGCGCCGGTCTGGGAGACGACGGACCTCAGCTTCGGGCACGGCCTGAATGTGGTGAATTGGGGTGACCGTCCGCTTGTTGTAGTCGGGAACCGTCGAAGTGGCAATGAGCTGCTCGGCTTCGACTTTGCCGGATTGCCGGAGACGGTCGTGCGCTATGTCTTTGATGAGGGGGTGGGTCCCACTCAGATCGAACCGTCCGGCTTCGAGACGCGCGAAATGGCGAGTTTCGTCAGCTGTAATCAGGGCGCCGGCGAGGTATCGCTCTACGAGTTTCCCACGTCGGAGCGGATAGTTGAACGGTGAGGCGGAATCGGTGGAACCGCGATCGGCGAAACTTGCGCGGGTCTTCCCGCCCCCTGTAGACTTCGGTAGTTACGAGTTTGCCGACGAGGAGTACGTAAGATGCAACGAATCATAAACGATCCCGACAGAGTTGTTCCGGAGATGGTAGACGGATTTGTCGCCGCCCATCCGGATATCGTCAAGCGCGAAGGCCATGAGCGGGTGGTGGTGCGTAAGGACGCACCGGTTGCCGGCAAAGTCGGCATCGTCACCGGCGGCGGCAGCGGACACAAGCCGGCGTTCGTCGGCTATGTCGGGCGCAATCTCGTCGACGCGGTTGCAGTCGGGGAGATCTTCTCCTCACCGACCGCCGCGGCGTTCGCCGAGGCGATGCGTGCGGCCGACGGCGGCAAGGGAATTGCGTGTCTGTACGGCAACTACGCCGGCGACAAGATGAACGTGAAGATGGCCGCCGAAGATCTCGAGGACGACGGGATCGAGGTCAAGACGGTGATCGCCAACGACGACGTGCCGAGCGCTCCCAAGGACGAGCGGGAGAAGCGCCGCGGGGTGGCCGGCGAGGTGCTCATGTGGAAGGTCGGCGGGGCGAAGGCCGCCCTCGGCGGCAGCCTCGACGAGGTGATCGCCGCGGCGCAGAAGGCGATCGACAACACGCGAAGCATCGGCATCGGCCTCTCTCCGTGCACCATTCCGTCTGTCGGCAAGCCCAACTTCTCGATCGAGCCGGGCAAAATGGAGTTCGGGATCGGCCACCACGGCGAGCCGGGAATCAAGGTCATGGATCTCGTCAGCGCCGATGAGATGGCGGCGATGAGCCTCGAGACCATTCTGCCGGATCTGCCGTTCAACAAGGGCGACGAGGTGGTCGTGCTCGTCAGCGGGCTCGGCGCCACGCCGATCATGGAGCTGTACATCTTCTACCGTAAGGTGCACGAGATCCTCACCGGCGAGAAAGGGATGTCGGTGTACCGGCCATACGTCGGCGAGTACTTCACGAGTCTCGAGATGATGGGCATCACACTCACCGTCATGAAGGTCGACGAGGAGCTGAAGCAGCTCATCGATCTCGACTGCTATTCGATGGGCCTGCGGCAGGAGAAGCTGCGATGATGTTGAGCGCGGCACCAGCCGCCGCCGCCCTGCCACGGGGCGGCCGGAGCCGGCACCAACGGAGGACGACCGAATGAGCGAATCGTTTGCAAACGCCGCGGGCGGCGGAATCGTCGCCGAGCTCGCCGCGACGATGCGCGAGAACCGCGACTACCTCAGCGAGATCGACGGGGCGATCGGCGACGGCGACCACGGCATCAACATGGTCAAAGGCTTCGATATGGCCGCAGAGCGTGTGGAGGATGGGGCGAGCTTCGACGAAGCGTTTCGTACCCTCGGGCGCACGCTCGTCATGGAGATCGGCGGGTCGATGGGCCCGCTGTACGGGCAGTTTTTCAGGGCGATGGCGAGGCAGGCAAAGGGCGTCGAGCAGGTTGATGCGCCCACCTTCGCCTCGATGCTCGAGGCCGCCTACGAGGCGATCCGCGAGCTCGGCGATGCGAAGGTCGGCGACAAGACGCTCGTCGACACCCTCGACCCGGCGATCGCCGCGTTCAAGGAGGCGACCGGGACGGGCGCCGGCTTCGCCGAAGCGCTCGACCGGATGACCGAAGCGGCCGAACGCGGCAAGGACTCGACGAAGGACCTCGTGGCGAAAGTCGGCCGCTCCTCGCGCCTCGGCGAGCGCTCGAAAGGGGTGCTCGATGCGGGGGCTACCTCGTGCTGGCTGATTCTTCGAACAACCGCGGAGTTCGTGAAGCGGCAGTTGTGATGCATTACATTTCAGGGTAACAAGACCGAACAGTGAACCGATTCAGCGTGGAGGATCGATGAACCTGTCAGGCCGTCGGGTAGTGGTAGTAGGAGCGTCTGGCAAGATCGGACGCTCCCTCGCATACGCGGCGCGTGATGCCGGCGCGATGGTGACGGGAGTGACCCGGTTCCGGAACCCCGAAATCCGCGATGCGCTCGAGCGCGACGGTATCGAGACTATCGTCTACGACGCAAAAGAGGATGAGCCGGCACGGCTGCCCGATGCCGATCTCGTCTTTCTCGAGATCTGGGCGCCGGACGAGCACCGGGGCGCCGGTGCACCGGAGGCGATCTGGAAGCTGAACTACGACGGTATCGGGCGAGTCGTCGAACGGTACCGCGGCGAGGCCCATATAATCAATGGATGCAGCGGTAACGTGTACGGCACATCTCCCGAGCCGTTCAGCGAGGACGCACGGCCGCGACCGAATAGCGAGTACGGGCTCGCCCGGTTTGCGCAGGAGCGGCTGATCGACTTTCTGTTTGATCGCACATCTTCGCGGGTCATCCATCTCCGGTACTTCTTCGGAAATACGCCGGATTCCGGACAGCTGTACAGGGCAGCCTGCGCGATCCGCGACGGGCGGGAGCTCGAAGGATTGCCGGAGGAGAAGATTCAGGTGATTGCCCTGGAGGATTTCGTCCGGTACACGCTCCGATCGGCGGAGCTGCTCGAGCGCGCGCACAGTCAGACCATCAATATCTGTCATCCCGAGGTATTTCGCCGTCGCGAGCTCGCAGAGCGTATCCGGACCGAGCTTGGCGAAGGTCGGGTCGTTTTTCGGAGTAACACCGGTGGAGAGGAGGAGTCGCTGATCGGCGATACGGACCGCATGCTCGAGCTGCTCGGGCCTCCGGTGATCGGTGTCGATGAGCTGATTCGACGCGCGGCGCACGCGGCACGACAGGCACCCGGACCGGAGAAGTAGTCGGCCGGTCGTGCAACGGGACGTGTTCCCGTTGCTGAGCACGTGCGCCCTCTACGGACGTACGATAATCGGTGAGATTGAGACCGCCATTTGCACGAGGCCGCCGATCTTTTCTTTGACGTTAATAACATAGAGTGATAATATTCCATTTCGAACGGGAAAACCGGTGCACCGAAACTCCGTGAAGCAAGGGGGACGGCGGATATGGAGAACCTGCGCACCTACGCGAAAACGGCGCAAAGCGTTATCGATCGTATTCTCGATGAAGAGGGCGATCATATCGAGACGGCGGCCTCGGAGATAGCCTCGCGAATCGCCGAGGGTCGGCTGCTCTACGTGTTCGGTCCGGGCGGCCACTCGTCCATGGCGGGGGAAGAGGTGTTCTACCGGGCCGGAGGGCTCTGCCCGGTCAGCCCGATTCTCGATGCCGGTGTATCGCTGAGCACCGGCGCCTGGAAGACGACCTTTGTCGAACGGGTCGAGGGGTACGCTCCCGGCATACTCGAGTACTACGGGCTGGCCGCGGGCGACATCATCATCATAAATAACGCAGCAGGAATCAACTCGATGACCATCGACGCTGCACAGGAGTGCCGGTCGCGCGGTGTATACGTCGTCGGTATGTGCGCGCGCGAGTTTGCCTCGAACGTGCCGGACGGTCATCCTGCCCGCCACTCATCCAACAAGAATTTGTACGACATCGCCGACGTGTGCATCGACCTGAAAGTTCCTCTGGGCGATGCTGTCATTGAGGTGGAAGGGGTCGATCAGAAGATCGGGCCGGTTTCCACGATTGCAATCTCCTTCGTTCTGCACTCCGTGATAATCCGGACGATCGAAAAGCTCGTCGAGCGCGGGGTGTCACCGGAGGTGTGGCGTAGCGCGAATATACCGGGAGGAGACGAAGCGAACAGAAAAAACCTGGAGAAGTATCGAGGCGTGATCCGACACCTGTGAGCTGCGTTGGAGCGCACAGGTGCGGCTGTGTACGTGCGTCGGACCGGTGGCCGGTGCCCTGCGCTGTGGAGCGGAGCCGGTGAGCCGGTCGCTGTGCACACGATTTCTTTCAAGGGGGGTGTTCTATGGCGTTTAACCCATGGAAAGCGGAAGTGCTGAACGAGAGGCGCAAGCTGATCCTCGACGCGATTCTCAAACCCAAACAGATATGGGTGCCGCTCGCGTTCATCATTGTGGTGTTTATCGGCGGCTTCCTGCTCATTCCGTATACCCTGTTTCAGGGTGGATGGGACTGGTTTTTCCTCATTCTCTACGCGGTGATCCTGACCGGCGGGGGAATCTTCATCGGGAAGCGAATCGACCTGTACGACGATAAGGAGGACGCGTAACGATGAACGGGGAACAGGTGTTTGAACTGGGGATTGCCGGTGAAATCATAATCTTCGGCTATCTCGCCATTATCTTCGCCATCGGTATCTTCATGGCGAGATACATAAAGGACTTCCGTGACTATCTCATGGGAGCCGGTAAGCTTGGAATGATACTACTGGCCGGAACGGTCCTCGCCACGCAATGGGGTGGAGTGACGTTCCTGGGTATCTCGGGATTCGCATACCAGAACCTGTATCAGGGCGTATGGTACGCGTGGGGCGCCGCGGCACGATTCCTCTTCTGGGCGTTCTTCCTTGCCGTTGTTATCCGTAAGGTGCGGCCGTATACCGTTTCGGAGTGGTTCGCCGCGCGATTCGACGTGAAGAACGGTCTGCTCATCTCGTTGATGAACCTGATCGTCGGTCTCGGACTGCTCGGTTCGCAGTTCGTCGCCATCGGCACGATCGCCCACACCTTCATGGGCTGGGATCTCGAGACCGCGATCGTACTGGGTGCGATTCTCGTCACCATTTACACGGTTGCTTCGGGAATCGTCGGTGTTGCGGCGACCGACATCGTCCAGATCGTCGTTTCGCTGCTCGGCGCGATTATCATGATTATCGCGGCGAATATCGAGTTCGGCAGCTTCGCAGAGGTACGGGAAGTGCTCCCTGCCGAGTTCTTCGATCATGCCGAGCCGTGGGGCTTCGTGTTCATGATCACCATCTTCTTCCTCTGGCTCGCCGACCTGCCGTTGCAGTACGCGAACCAGCGGATGATATCCGCGCGCACGACGAAAATCGCCTTCTACGCACCGATTTTCGGAGCGCTGAGCTACCTGCTGGTCACATACATCACCCCGGCGCTCGGGGCGTATGCGCGCGTCGCGCTTCCGGAGCTGGAAGTCGCCGACGCAGCCTTCCCGCAGCTGACGGCGTATCTGCTGCCCGGTCCGCTCGCCGGACTCGTTGCGGCGGCCCTTCTGGCGGTGATCATGTCGTCGGGTGACAGTTACCTGCTCGGCCCGTCGACGCTGGTGATCAACGACTTCTATCGTGCGTTCAAGCCGGAGGCGTCGCAGCGACAGGTGCTCTTCTATGCACGCATCGCCACGATCGTCTACTTGCTGCTCGGTCTCTGGGCGGCACTCGCCTTCCAGGTGATTATCGGGTTGATACTCACCTTCCTGGTATTCGGCTGGGCGATACTGCCGGCGTACTTCGCCTCGACCATGTCCCGGAAGGTGACCGCAAGCGCATCGTTCTGGAGTATCCTGGTCGGCGGCGTCATTAACGGCATCCTGATCACATGGCCGCCGGAGGCGTTCGCCGATTATCCGCGGTACTACACCGGCTGGATCGGTTTCGCCGCCGCGATTGTGATTCTCGTGGTCGGCACCCTGCTTTCGAAGAAGAAGGGAGACGAGGCGATTTCCGACGCGATTAAGCAGATGCCGTGAGCGGCACGCGGCGAGCGACAGCGAGCTCGCCGTTCAGCTCTGAATGGAGGCCCGGCGCCACGCGGTGGTGCCGGGCTGTGAGGTGAGGAAATGACCGAATCGGAAACCGGTACGGATCGTGTAGAGGTCGACGCGGACGTGACCCGCAATGGGAATGCGCAGAATGCGGTACGGACGATGCTGCCGGTAATGGAGTCGAGTATCGATCAGCACACGGCGCTGTCGAGGATCGCGAAGAAGCTCACCATCTTCGAACGCTGGTACGCCGGAATTTCGAGTCCTCCGGTTATCAAGACGACCGAACTGTACTTCAAACCGTATTTCCTCACTCCCGCTCGCCAGCGGAAGCGCTTCGGCATTAACAATTTCGAGGAAATGCAGATCTACATTTCCGTCGACGGTCTTACCGGAGTCGCGAGCGTGCTCAGGGATCCGCCGGAGTGCGGCGAGGTGCCGCACGAGGATCTTCAGGCACGTGGGCATATCCTCGATCCGGCGATTTCCGAAGAACGGGCCCTCAACCGCACGCAGCGGCGGCAGACGCACGTCGAAGTGCGCACGAAGTCGCAGGTGAAACTGGAAGGTTCGCCGGTCCTCATCTATAAGCCGATCTGGTTTATCGAGCTGGAAGCACGGCGCCGGCGGCGCTTTGCCGTCGATTCGGTAAACGGTTACGTGCTTCAGGAATAGACGGGGGATCTCATTATGCAGGTCGATGTTCCGTACGGCGGCGCTTCGTTGGGAATAACGGTCCCCGACGAGCAATTGGAGTGTGTCGTCACACCGCGCGAGATCGCGCCGGCGGCAGACCCGGCAGAGGAGATTCGTGCCTCGATCCGTGCGCCGGTCGGTACGCCTCCGCTACCGGAGCTCGTCGGCCCGCAGGAGAAGCTCTGTCTCATTGTTGACGACATCTCCCGACCGACACCGGTGCATATCGTTTTGCCCGTACTTCTCGAAGAGCTGGAGGCGGCCGGAGTACCCGACACTCATATTCGCATCGTGTTCGCGCTCGGCAGCCACCGGAAAATGACTGAAGGGGAGATGCGCGCCCGTCTCGGCGGACGGATCTTTGACCGCTATCGGGTCGGGAACTCGGAGTTTCGTGAACCGTCGAAGTTGCGAGTTCTCGGTACATCCGAGTCGGGGGTCGATATCTACCTCGATCGCAATGTCGTTGAAGCCGACAGGCGCATCGCGGTTGGAAACATAGTTCCGCACGGTGCGGCCGGCTGGAGCGGCGGGGCAAAGATGATCTACCCCGGAGTCGCGAGCGAAGAGACGGTGGCGAGCTATCACATGGTTTCCGCGCTCATTCCCGAGAACATCCTCGGTCAGATCGAGCCGAAGTCGCGAACCGAGATCGAGCGTTGGGTCGAGCATGTCGGACTCGACTTCATTGTGAATACCATCCTCACTCGTGAGCAGCAGCTGTACCGAGTCGTAGCCGGACACTACGTCCAGGCTCAGCGACTCGGCGTCCGCTACGCCGAGGAGATCTACGCTGTTCCCGTCCGCCGCCGGATGGACATCGCCGTCGTGAGCTCCTATCCGGCGGAGAGCGATTTCTGGCAGGCGGGGAAAGGAATTACCGGCGGGGAGCTGCTCGTGCGCGACGGCGGCACGCTGATTCTCGTAGCGCCATGTAATGAGGGCGCCGGGCCGCATCCGACGTTTATTGAGTATGTCGGCCTCGACGAACCGGAAAAGCGGCTACACGATGTGATGGCGCGCGGAGTCGACGAGCGCGGAGACGAGGACCCGCTCGCGCTCGCAGTCGCCGTGCTGGTCGTCCGCGTCCGGCGAAGGATCAACGTGATCGTGGTCTCGCCGGGACTGGCGGACGCGGAGATCCGTCGCGCCGGATTCGAGCCGGCGGCGACGGTTCGCGAGGCGCTGGATGTGGCGCTCACGCGCTATGAGCGTGACGCCCGAGTAGGAGTCATGACACACGGAGGCGAAACGCTAGTTCGGCATGAGTGAGGCGGAGTCCTCATCGAGAAATACGCGGCAGCTGTCGTGTGTTTTGAGGATGGAAGCCGGCCACTTCGGACTTACCTCGACATCGTCGGCGAGGCAGTTTCGCACCGCCTCCGCCTTGCGCCGGTCGGGCACGGTACAGATGATCTCCCGGCTCGAGAGGATCTGCTGAACCGACATTGTATACGCTTTCGGGGGTACGTCGGCGACGGTAGCGAACCATCCCTCTCCGACCTGTTGCGCGCGGCAGCGGTCGTCGAGGTCGAGAATCAGGTACGGCTCGCGGGTCTCAAAATCGGCGGGCGGGTCGTTGAAGGCGAGGTGTCCGTTCTCCCCGATCCCCACGAAGGCGACATCGATCGGCGCGGCGCTGATGATCTCCGAGAGCCTGCCGCGTTCCGCCTCCGGATCGTCTGTATCTCCCCGAAGGAAATGGACTTTGCCCGGATGGACGCGATCGACTATCCGCTCGCGGAGATACCCTACGAAGCTCGCCGGATGCGATTCGACGATACCGACATACTCATCGAGATGAAACATCACCGTGCGATTCCAGTCTATGCCGTCCGCCGCACAGAGATGATCCAGGAACTCGAACTGGGATGCGCCGGTCGCCGCTACGAAGCGCAGCGTTTCCTGACGCGACAGAACATCTCTCATGACTTCGGCTGCCGCCTCCGCGGCCGCGCGGCCGGTTTCCTCTTTGTTCGCTTCGATCTGAATCTGCATAGCATCCTCCGACTACCAATTATTATCATATCATGTTACTAATGAGAAGGTGCCGGACCGCCGCGGTCCGATTGACAGCACGCTCCTCTCGCGGTAGTTTAATCACACACTATGTTAGTAAATATCGGAGACGAGCGTGATGAACGAAACCGGCGGAACGAGTGTGCGGGGGGTGTCGGTATTTACCGGAAGAGAGCTCGAAATATCGATCGACGACGAAACGATTTCGAGTGTTTCCGAGTGCGCTCCGAGCGGCGATCCGGAGTTGCCGTACGTAAGTCCCGGCTTCTTCGATATCCAGGTAAACGGCTACCACGGCAGTGATTACAGTCTCGACGATCTCTCCGACGAGCACCTCGACTCGATTCGGCGCTATCTCGCGGCATCGGGGACCACGCAGCACATTCCGACGATCGTGACGTCGCCTCAGAAGCGGCTCCTGAGGAATCTGGAGGTGATGGCTCGGGCGTACGAGAGCGACACCGAGTTGGCAAACGCCGTCGCCGGAATCCACATCGAAGGCCCATATGTATCGTCGGAAGACGGACCGCGCGGTGCGCACGATCCGTCGTATGTGCGCGATCCGGACTACAGCGAGTTCGCCGAGTGGCAGGCTGCGAGCGGAAACCGGATTCGCATTGTAACGCTTGCACCGGAGCGAGACGGCGCGATTCAGTTCATCGAGCGTCTGCGCGGCGAAGGAATTCGGGTGGCGATCGGGCACACTGCTGCGGCACCGGAGGAAATACGCCGTGCCGTTGAGGCGGGAGCGTCGCTATCGACACATCTCGGCAACGGCAGCCATGCCCTGATTCCACGACTGCAAAACTATATCTGGGAGCAGCTTGCCGCCGACGAGCTGTGGGCGGGCATTATCAGCGACGGCTACCATCTGCCTCCGGCAGTGCTGAAGGCGTTCTTACGAGCGAAGGGGCTCTCGCGCCTTATTCTCGTAAGCGATGCGGCGCTCCTCGGCGGTTACGAGCCGGGCGTGTATAAGTGGGGGAAGATCGATGTCGAGGTATTTCCCGACGGCCATCTCGGCCTCCCCGGTACGACGATGCTTGCCGGCGCGGCGCATCTGCTCGATTGGTCCATCGCACACTTCCACCGATACACCGGTGTACCGCTCGGTGAGGCGATACGGCTGTGCACCGGGAATCCGGCCCGCTTCCTCGGGGCTACCTCCGTAACGAGCACGCTGCGAGCCGGAGAGCCCGCCAATCTTACGCTGTTCCGGTATTCGGGGGTAGAGAATCGGCTCCGGATTCTCAAGACGATAGCCGGTGGATCGGTCGTCTATGCTGCTCCGGAAAACGCGTAGGGGGAGTCTATTGCGCCTTCAGAGCGCGCGTGAAGCCGTTCCGGAAGATCGTGGCGGTCGATCCGAAGACATCGCCGGCAAAGCCGCCGGCGACCCGTTCGACCTCGACGATATCGCGAAACAGGTCAGGAAGCTCCGCGGACACGTTCTGCACCAGCGCCGAGAAGACCCGGTCGCTCTCGACGAAAGGGCCGTATATGAGCACGCGATCGGCGGCGAGGAGCGTAATGAGCGCGGTGAGGCCGTCACAGAACGACGTGAGCGCTTCATCCATCACCGGATGGCTTTCCAGCTCGCTGCCTGCAAACGCCGCCGCGAACTCCCCCTCGTCATCGGGAAGGGTGGGGTCTTCCTCGCGAAGTCGCGGCAGTACCGCCCAGAGAGCGGCCCCGGTTTCCAGACATCCGGCGCGCCCGCAGATGCACCGCCTGGTCCTGTCCGGCGACGCGGTACACCCCAACAGCACGTGGCCGAACTCGGCAAAACTGCCGACGCGGGTCCGGATAACCGTACCGTTGAACGCGTAGGAGGCACCGATTCCGTACCCCCAGTGAACGAGAATAGTACCGCCGGTGCGATACGCGGTATTCCGTCCGAGAAGATACTCGAGCTCGGCGTCGAGCGAACGGGTGCATACGAGCGGATACGGAATACGATCCTCGAGTTTCCGGAGCGAGAATCCCCCGAGTTTTGGCCATCGCGCGGTATAGACCCACGTCTGCTCTTCGGTGTCCACATAGCCGGGGAATGTGACGCTGCAGCCGAGAAGCTCCGCGCCGGACGGTTTACGGTTCCGCAGCGCCTCGACCATCTCAACAATCGAATCGGCGAGCTCGCTTTGATCGGTACGCTCGGAGAGGTCGGTCGTTTCTTCGGCGAGGATTTGATATCCCGAGTTCACGAGGGCGCCCTTGAGCTCGAGCGACACGAAGTAAAGCGCGATTCCGACGAATCGATCGAAACTGGGATACAGCGGGATCTGGGGACGGCCCTGGGAACCGTTGCTGCGAAGCTCGCCCTCGTGGACGATGGCGTCGTCAATGAGCTCCTGCACAAGGTTGGAAACGGTAGTACGCCGGATCGCGTGCCGCTCAGCGAGCTCCTTTCGCGTAATGCCCGCCGATGCGCGGATGGTCGCATAGAGAAGCGCTTTCTGTTGATCCTTGATGCGGTAGTTCGGTCCGTCAAAGAGATGGTTCAGATCGATAGTCATCTATTTCGTGCAATTGGCCAGGGTGTCGCTACGGTAGCCGGAGTCGGGAAGATTGACAAGTCCGTGCCGGCAAACCTCGTCGGTGCCCCGGCGCTGCCGGTAGCGGAGGCGTAGGCGGTGGGACTCGTATATCTGGTACTTTCCGCGCTCGCCGGGGCGCTTTTCGGTCAGACGTACAAACGAAAAGTGGGGCTCGGGTTCGACACGGCACAGGTGCTCCTGTGGTTTTCGGTTTCAAGCAGTGTACTGCTATTCACGACGTTTGCAGCGACCGGTTTTTCCGGTATTTCGAGGTCCGCGCTCTGGATGCCGTTCGCCCACGGGATAGCGATGGCGATCGCCATGCACACCTACTATGCGGCCATAGAGACAAGCCGACTCGGTATCAGCTGGACTGCGATTCAGCTCAGCGTCGTGATTCCGTTTTTCACCAGCGTGGTCGTGTACGGAGAGACACTCGGGCCGTACGGCGCCGCCGGGATCGTTTCCATTCTCGGCGCGATCGCGCTCTACGGATTCGGCCGCGGTGGGGAAAACGGCGATGTGTCGTCGATCGACAGGCGCACGCGACGTCGTGCGCTCACAGCGCTTCTGATTGCGAGCATTACAACCGGAATTACGAGCGCGCTCCTGCGTACGTTTGCGCACCACCACCCCGAGCCGGAAGCGGTGCCGCTTTTCTTTCTCCTCGTGAGTCTCACGCTGCTCGCGATCAATCTGCCGATATGTTTCCGGCGTTGTGCCCGGCGCGGAACACCGGTATACGATGTGGCGGTCGTCCGGTTCAGCGCATACAAGAGCGTGGTGAACATGTCGGCAATGGCGTTCCTGCTGCTCACGGTGCAATTGCTGCCCGGGTTCTTCGTATTTCCGGTGCGAAATACGCTGAACATTCTGATGGTGTTCGCCCTGTCGGCGGTATTCCACCATGAGCGCATATCGAAGCTCGAAGCGATTGCAGTGGCGCTGGCGATAGCTGGAATCGCACTGCTATCGTACGCGATGGAGTGAGGGTGTGCGAACGAGTGAGAGCACGCGAGATTGCAGTGGAAAAAGCATTTCAACTACCGGGCATACGCCCGGAAGGAGGGTGACGGAGATGAATAAGGAAGTGCAGCAGTATCACGATGCGCTTCAGGATGCGTTCTCGAAGATCATGCAGCAGCCGGAAGCGTTCGAAGCGGCTGCCGATGTGATGGCGAAGGTCATTGCCGAGGGCGATGTCGTCCACATTATCGGTCCCGGTGGCCACTCATCGATGGCCGCCGAGGAGGTTCTGTGGCGGGCCGGCGGTCTCGCGGCCATGAACGCGATTCTCGACGCGGGCATAAACCTCGTGCACGGCGCAAAGCGTACGAACATAATCGAACGGACGCCCGGATATGCGGCGCGCGTGCTCGATGCGTATCGCATCGGACGAAAGCCGGGCGAAGTCATTATCATCGCGAACGCGTACGGCATTAACACAATGTCGATCGATACCGTGCTCGAGGCGAAAAAGCGGAAGATGGTTACGATCGGAATCACCTCGACCG
This sequence comes from Spirochaetales bacterium, assembly GCA_007135605.1. Lineage (GTDB taxonomy): Bacteria > Spirochaetota > Spirochaetia > DSM-27196 > SKKC01 > SLAN01. The sequence continues at coordinate 16,149 of SLIN01000325.1, forward strand.
AGTTCGCCGAACAGGTACCGGCGGACCATCCGGCACGGCACCCGTCGGGCAAGAACCTCTACCAGGAGGTGGATTACTTCATCAACTGCCATCTGCCGTACGGAGATGCGGTCGTCGATATCGAAGGTTCACCGATGAAGACCGCGCCGACCTCGTCGCTGTGCAACGCCTTCACGGTGAATATCCTGATGATCGAGACCATGAAGGCGCTCGTGAAGCGTGGTGTGACCCCGCCGGTCTGGATGAGCGCGAATCTTCCCGGTGGAGACGAGGCCAATCGCGAAAACGAGGAGAAGTACATTCCGCTGGTGCGGCACCTTGCGTGAGTCGCGGGGGCGCGTCCGGCCGCCCCCCTACGATCAGCGTACCGGCACGCTGACCGAATGTAAATCCTCCGGTCCGCTGCCGTTGCCGAGTGACACCGTGAGCTCCTCGCACTCCGGAGTGTCGGTGAACTCTCCGCGGCCGGCATCGAAGTAGCCGAGGCGGGAGAGCGGCACCTCAAAGCGGACGGTACGCCGTTCGCCCGGCGCCAGGTGCTCGCGCGAGAAGCCGGAGAGCACCTTCGCCGGGCGCTCGACCGGCGAGCCGTGAAACCCGACGTAGAGCTGTGCGACATCGTCGCCGGCAACCTCTCCGGCGTTCTCCACGTCGACCGACGCACGGAGCACCGCCGTCGTCCCCTCGCCGTCGATCCGGGCGCTCGCGTTCGAGTAGTCGAAGCGGGTGTAACTCAAGCCGAAACCGAACGGATAGCGCGGCCGGTGCGACTCTTTATCGACGAGCATGTAGCCGTGGTAGTAGTCGTAGTCGATCTCATCGACTTCGTTCGAGAAGTAGGCGAGGTGCTCCTCGGTCGTGGGAATCGTGAACGGCAGCTTGCCGCCCGGGTTGTACTCGCCGAACAGTACATCGGCGATCGCATTGCCGCCCTCCATGCCCGGATACCACGCGAAGACGACCGCCTGCACCTGCTCGACGACATCCTCGAGAATGAAGGCGCTCCCTCCGATGAGCACGAGAATTACGCGGTCGTTGACCTCGGAGACCGCGCGGATGAGCTCGATCTCATCCGGCTTCAGTCGCAGCGACTCCCGGTCGCCGCCGAGGAAACCGCGATCGCCGGCCTCCGCCTTCTGGTCTTCGCTGAGCAGATCGGTGGGGATGTATTCCCCCTCGTCGGAGTGGGTGCACCCGGCCACGACGACCGCCGCATCGGCGCCGGAGGCCGCGCGCTTTGCCGCGGCGATGTCGCCGTTATCGAACGCTGTGGCGAGCTCGACGCCGCGCTCCTTCAGCCGCTCGGCGATCCCCTGTTTCGGCGTCACGATATAGGGCGGATAGACGCGGCTGCTGCCGTGGTCGCCGATGTTCTCCACGTCGGCGAGCTGTCCGACGAGTGCGAGCTTCCTGACGGATTCAGGGTTGATGGGAAGCGCCGGCTTCCCGCCTGCCGCCTCGTTGCGAAGCAGCACCATGCTCTTCTGTGCCGCCTCCCGCGCGAGGGCGATATGCTCGCTGCTGCATACGACCTGCGCGCTGTACTCCTGCGGATCATCGGCGAGCTCGAAACGAAGCGCGGTACGCAGAACGCGGCGCAACGACTCGTCTATCGTCGCCTCGTCGACTTCACCGCGCTGCACGGCACCTTCGAGATCGGCGACGTAGTGCATGCGGCACGGCATCTCGATGTCGAGCCCGGCGTTGATCGCCTTCACCGCGCTTCGCACGCCTTTGAGAAAGTCGGAGATCGTGAAACCGTCGAAGCCCCACATCTCCCGGAGAATCTTCTGCAACAGGAGGGGACTCTCGCAGCACTGGTCGCCGCGCACGAGGTTGTACGCGCCCATGAAAGAAGCCGCGCCCTCTTCCACGCAGCGCCGGAAGTGCGGCAGGTAGATCTCGTGCAGCGTGCGATCGTCGAGCTCGACGTTTACATCGAACCTGGAGTTCTCGATGTTGTTGCAGGCGTAGTGCTTCACGCACGCCATGACGTTGTGCCGCTGAACCCCGCGAACGAGCGCGGCGCCCATCTCGCCGAGCAGATGCATGTCCTCGCCGTACGTTTCCTGGGCTCGGCCGGCGGCCGGGTGACGCAGAATATTGATGCATACCCCGCCGAAGTAGTTTCCGCCTGCGGCGCGGATCTCGCGGCCGATCGCCTCGCCGACGCGTTCTTCGAGATCGGTGTCGAAACTCGCACCGCGCGCCATCGACACCGGAAAGCAGGTGGAGTTGCCGCACACTGCCCCGCGCGGCCCGTCGACGAACCGCACCGGTTCGAGGTCGAGCGGCGCCACCGGTCCGGTCGGATACGGAATCAGGTTATAGTGGAACACCCTCTCGCCGTTTATGACCTCCGAGCTTTTCTCGAAGAACTCCTCCGGGGTGAACGCCCCCGAGAGCGCGGAGATCTTCTCCGGCAGCGAGAGCGATGCGATCGTTTCCTCTACCTTTCGCTCAACTTCGGCTTTCGTGGTCATTTCGTATGCTCCTCCATTCTTCTTAACTGAGGACCCGAATTGACAGCCGGTCAAGTGTCGGCGGCCGTTCCGGCAGGCAGTTTGTCGCGATCACGCGCGGACAGTGACCGTGCGTGCCGTCGCGCTGTAGGTAAACGCCTACGGGAATTGCACCGCGAAACGGACAGACCTCGAACCGTCCGCACCGTACCCTGTGCGTGTCTAACCGGCGCTGCAGGCCGGCACTGCAGGCTTCCGCGCGCAACAGCTGTATTGTGGCAGGTCGGCGCGTATTCGCGGAGGAACACTATGTCTGATGAACACGGTATACAAGAACAGGGCGCACAAATCGACGGTCACCATCTCTGTTTGACCGGACGCCTGACGGTCGATCGTGTCGAATCGCTGAAACGGCGATTCGAAGAGGCGATCGCGGCGACGAACGACGTTCTGCTGCGGTTCGATCGGGTGGAGGAGGTCGATCTCTCGTTCGTTCAGCTGCTGTGGGCGGCACGGCAGTACGCCGACAATCGCGGCGTGCGATTTCGGGTCGAGCTTCCGATGCCGGACGCGCTACGAGCGGAGCTCACCCGGGCGGGCTTCTTCCGCGGCGAGGATCTGGTTCCGGTCGAGGACGGCGAGGCGATCTGGTCGATCGGCTGGGACCGGGAGCTCTAAGCACACATCCACCAGGGGCGGTAACGAATCATGAGTCTCGACGAAAAGTTCCGACAGACGTTCCGTGACGAGGCGGCCGAGTTGCTGGCGGAGCTGGAGGATGCGCTTCTGTCGCTGGAAACGCGGCCCGACGATACGGTGCTCGTCGAGCGGGCATTCCGCGCGTTGCACACGCTGAAGGGCTCCGGTGCGATGTTCGGGTTCGAGACGATCGTTACGCTGGCGCACGAAACCGAAACGATCTTTGACCGCATACGCAGGAGCGAGCTGCGCGCGGAGCGGACGATTATCGATCTGGCCCTCTCGGTGAAGGATGCGATTCGCGCGTCGCTCGACGGTGGCGATACGCCTGCGAGCGATGCGGAGCTGATCGGGAAGCTCCGGAAGATCGGGCCGGTGGAGGCGGAATCGAAGAAGGCGGAACCGGACAGTCCGGAACTGCCGGAGTGCGAGACGGTGGAGGCCGGATCAGAGGTCGCCGAGTCGCATTCGCGTGTCGGGGACGCAGCGAGCGGCAGAGTCAATGTCTTTCGAGTCCGGTTTCGGCCTGATCCCGATGTATTCCGAAGCGGCACGAACCCGGTGCGGCTTCTCGACGAGCTGCGAGGGCTCGGCGAGTGCGAGGCTGTCGCGCATGCACGGCATATTCCGTCGCTCGACAAGATCGATGCCGAACGCTGCTATGTGCTCTGGGACATCATACTTGCCACGCGGTATGACGCGAACGCACTCCACGATGTATTCGCGTTTGTCGAGCACGAGAGCGAGCTGACGATCGAGCGTCTTCGCGAACCGGTCGAGGAGGCGCCGAAGCGGCTTGGAGAGATCCTGGTCGAACGCGGAGACATCCGCGCCGAGGAGGTCGAGGAGATAGTGCGGGGCAAGCGTCTGCTCGGTCAGATGCTTGTGGAGGCGGGCCTCGTATCGCACGACGATGTCCGGGCCGCGCTCGCCGAGCAGCGACAGATGACCGCCGCTGCCGAGCGGCAGCATGACAATGGCGACGAGGGGCCGACGACGATTCGCGTAAATCTCGGAAAACTCGATTCGCTGGTCAACCTGGTCGGGGAGCTGGTCACCGCGCAGGCGCGTCTGGCCAGGTCTGCCGAAGAGGGGGATCGGTCGAGCATCACCTCAATAAACGAAGAGATCGAGCGACACGTGGTCAATCTGCGCGGGCTGGCGATGGAGATGCGAATGGTCGCGATCGGGGAGACATACGCACGCTTCTTTCGCCTCGTTCGCGACCTGTCGAGGCAGCTCGACAAGGATGTCGAGCTCGTGACCGAGGGAAGCGAGACGGAGCTGGACAAACGGATTATCGACAAACTGGTGGAGCCGCTGACGCACCTGATCCGGAACGCGATCGATCATGGAATCGAACCCGTACAGGCCCGAGCCGAGGCCGGGAAGCCGTCACGCGCGACCGTGCGACTGTCCGCCGAGCACTCCGCCGGGATGATCCGCATCCATGTGGCCGATGACGGCAGGGGCCTCGACGAGGCCGACATCCTTGAACGAGCCGTGGAGAACGGAGTCGTATCGCAGGACGCATCGCTGTCGCGTGAAGAGATATTCGCGCTGGTTTTCGAGCCCGGCTTCTCGACCGCCGCCGAGGTAACCGACCTGTCCGGGCGCGGTGTCGGGATGGACATCGTACGGCGCACGGTGGACGCGCTGAACGGCTCGCTGTCGGTGCAGAGCGAACGCTCGGTCGGGACGACGGTCACCATGAACATCCCGTTGACGCTCGCAATAATGGACGGCCTGCTCGTCCGCGTGGACGGCGAACACTATGTTCTGCCGCTCGCGTCGGTTCTCGAGTGCATCGAGCGCAACGAAGAATCGACATACACAACGAACGGGCGCCGGCTTATCGAGGTGCGCGAGAAGCTCATCCCGTTCCTGAGTTTGCGTGACGAATTGTCTACCGGCGGCACGCCGCCTCCTGTGTCCCAGGTAGTAATCGCCGAAACCGGTGATGGACGTGTCGGCCTGGTTGTCGACGAAGTTATCGGGCAAACACAGGCGGTCGTCAAAAGCCTCGGTTCGATTTCCCGAAGTGCTGCTTCCGTCTCGGCGGCAACGATCCTCGGCGACGGAACGGTCGCTCTGGTGCTCGATATCGCGCGTCTGGTGGCCGAAGTCAGCGGCGCCGGTTCGGGGACAGTAAAGGAAGAGGTGTAAGTATGCGTCGAATACGGAATCTTCTATCCCTGTACCGGAATCGCGACGGTCAACGATGGTCGCCGCTGGTTGCCGCCGGACTCTGTTTTGCAGCCGGCGCCGCGATGGTGGGCTTGCGGACGATCGTCGGGAAGGATGTTGCAGTCGAGATGCCGTGGCCGATACGCGTTCGCGTCGAACTGTACTGGGCCTTCGTGATAGCCGCCGCGGTGCTCGTATATCGCCTCGTTCGGCGCATTAATGTAGCCGCGCAGAGAGAGCGGGCTGCCCACCGTCGCGCGAACCGCACGCATGCGCTGCTGAGACGAATCAGCGGCGCCGTGCTTCGCATTCACAACGAATACGAGCTCGTTTCCGAAATATGTGAGGCCAGTGTGGAGGACGGCGGGTACACCGCATCGTGGATCGGATTCGTGGACGGCGCCGCCGGAAGCGTGCACCCTGCGGCCGCGGCCGGGCGGGCCGAATCCACGGTTTCGGCTGAATCGGTTCAGGAGGCGAACGCTGTCCGGCGCGCGGTTGAGTCGGGCAGCGTGGTGGTCAGGTCCGGGAGATCGAGCGATTCGTCGGCGGAGGCGTGCATGTGTGTTCCGGGATGCCCGGAGCTGAAAGCGTGCGCGGTCTTCCCGCTGAAGATCCGTGAGGAGGTGATCGGTGTGCTCGTTCTTTGCGCTTCGGAAGCCGACGTATTCGATCGGGACGAGCTGAAAGTACTCGATGAGGTGGCTCTTACAACCTCCGTCGGACTGGCGTATGTGCGCGCAGAGGGGGAGCTCCACCATCGCGTTTTCTACGACCGGGTGACCGGGTTTGCCCACCGCTCGCTCTTTATCGACCGCCTGCAGCTTTTCATGACGCGGGCGGCGGCGCGGCGCAAACTCGTCGCGGTCCTGCTCTTCGAGATCTCGAACTTCCGGACGCTTGTCGACGCATTCGGCTGGCACGCCGGCGACGAGGCGATGCGGGCCCTCGGACGTCATCTCGGCTCCCGCATTCGTGCCGGAGATACCATCGGGAACGTCGGTCACCACTGTCTTGCGGTCGGGCTCGTCGATGTAGCGCGCGAAGATCACACGGTCCGCGTCCTCGGGAAGATTTTGGACGATCTCGAGCTGCGGATCCGCGCCCACGAGAAGTTCGCACCGGTGACGGTGACTGCGTCGGTTGCTGTTTACCCCCGGGACGGAGAAACCGCCGAGGAGCTGCTCAGGAACGCCGAGGATGCGCTGCGCGATGGAACGCGACATCCGGAGCTTCCCGACGTTCTCTGCGCTCGCGGGGCCGATCGCCATCAGGCACGGCGGAAGAACCTCGGAGCGCGGCTCGAAATGGAGGACGAGCTCTCCGGGGCGTTGGCAAGAAGTGAGCTCGAGCTGGTCTACCAGCCGATCGTAGCGCTGCCCGGGGTATCGTTTGTGGGAGCGGAATCGCTTCTTCGCTGGAACAGCCGGCGGTTCGGGAGCGTGTCGCCGGGGACGTTTATACCGGTTGCCGAGTCCGGTGCGCTCATCGAGCGTATCGGGGCGTGGGTTCTTCGTTCCGTTCTCGAGAGGGCTGTCGCCGGTGACCGGTTGCCGTGCCGTAATCCGGCATTCACCGCGAACATCTCCGCCGACCAGCTCCTCGGAACCGGCTTCCCGGCACAGGTCGAGCGGCTTATGCACGAGTGCGGACTCTCCCCGGAGCGCAACACGGTGGGACTCGAAGTGACCGAACGGGTACTTCTCGGAGATTTCTCGCGAGCGGTGGAAGTATTGAACGCACTCCGCGAGCTGGGCTTCAGCATCTACCTGGACGACTTCGGTACCGGTTACTCATCGCTCTCCTATCTGCAGAGACTCCCGGTTGACATCATCAAAATCGACCGGTCGTTTCTCATGCATCTCGAGAGCGATGCCAGAACGCGCTCGCTCGTCGACACGATTGTCCGGATGTCACACGGGCTCGGCCTGCGGGTGGTCGCCGAAGGAATCGAGTCCTCCGAGGCCCTCCGAATAGTCACCGAGATGGGGTGTGATATGGCCCAGGGATTCGCGATTGCGAGGCCCGATTCGCTCGAACGTCTGACAGCGAGCCTCGGATCGGTTCGTAGGGCTTCGCCGACACCGTCGGAGCGGCCACCCTTACAGTACGATCGGGCGACGACCGGCAGCCCGGTGGAGGCGGATTCTTCATGATCGGGAATGGACGCTCGGGCGCATAAACGCCGGAGCCGTACAAGCCTTCGCCGCACCGCGCAGGTGCGCAAAGGAGAGATGGATATGAAACTTACGATTAAGGGCAGACTGGTCGGTGGATTCGGAGTCGTGATTGTCCTCCTGGGCGTCGCATCCGTCATAGGAATCGATCGGCTGGGAAGTATGAATGAGCGTATAGACGATCTCGTCGACGTCGCCGCCGAGAAGGTCATCGTCAGCGGGAACGTCACCCAGGAGCTAC
>SLIN01000280.1 GCA_007135605.1 Spirochaetales bacterium
CGATCGGTGTGCTCGCGGTAAACGCCGGATTCAATTTCTATCTCTCGAATCTCAGCAGGTGGAACGCGGTGTTCGGCTCGCTCGGGACGATAATAGTGCTTCTCATCTGGCTCTACGCGGCTTCGATGGTCCTTCTCATCGGATTCGAGCTGAACGTCAGTATATGCGAGGCCCGGAGTTACCACAGTTCGGACGGGACGGCGGACTGAAGCGCTCACGGTCGGCGACGCGCCCGTTTATCTCATCAACATAGCGCTGGAGCTCGCGTCGCTGCCACGGAAGGCCGAGGAGTCGGAGCGTACTGAGCGGTTCGTGCCCGGCGATCTGAATTGCGGATTCAAGGGTGATGATGATGCGCGGCGCGACCAGCGCACGCTGGAGCGTGGCCCTGCTCAGGACGGCGTTGGCAAGCACGGCGCTCGAGTTCGCGAACACGAGCTCCATGGCGTCCGGCCGGGCCCGCAACCTCGCCCGCAGCGGGCCGCCGCGCGGCAGCTCGACGCGAACGGAAAGCGCTGTCATTCCCCCTCTCCTGATCCTGTGCAGATGCCGATACTTTTTCATATACTCATAGCTGTGCGCAAGGCAATGGAGATGTATATGAAGCGAGTAACTGCCCTTTTCGTCCTGATTCTCGGCGTCACGGTCGCGCTTGCGGGGCAGGAGGCCGACGAGCTGATCGGCGATTGGACCGCGTTCCGCGCGATGGACCTCTCCAACTTCACGCTGAACGACTACCGTAACCCGCCCGACCCCGGCGATCTGCCGGAGGGTGTAATGACGCTGAATGCCGATGGAACCATCGAATCGAACTTCCTCGATTTCGATGAGTGGGAGATCGAGGACAATTTCCTCGTTATGTCCGACGGGAATCGAAGCGCCTTTTTCGTGCCGCGTCCGATGGGCCCGGATACGTACTATCTCCTTCGGGTGTCGGTGACTCAGCGCGACCGCGAGGTTACACATATCCGTGTCGACCGGCCGAGCAGCTTTATCGTGGTACGTGGCATCCAGTAGGCGCGGCCGGGGAGTGCGGTCCGCCGCATCCGGCTGCTCGCCATCCAATTTGACGGTTGTCCGACCGACAGATTACACTGCCGCTCATGCAGCAGACCGCGCTTGGTTTTCTTGAACATCTTTACTCGGGAATCCTCCGCGACGATCTCTGTTTTACCGATTTCACCGATATCGATGAGGAGCAGGTGCGCGCGTTCGTCGACCGCTACCATGAGATCGTGCGGCAGTACTCTCCGACGACGGCAGCCACTACGTTCTCAACGGCTCGAAGACATACATCACCACCGGAAACTACGCCGGCGGCTTCACCGTCTTCGCCCAACTCGTTCCGGAGAATCCGGGCAAGAAGATGGGCGCATTCATCGTCGAACGCGATTGGGACGGAGTGAGTGTTGGCACGGATATGCCGAAGATGGGGCTGAAGGTCAGCTCGACCACTCCGGTTCGGTTCAAGGATGTGAAGGTTCCGAAGGCGAACCTCATCGGCGAGGAAGGCGACGGGTTCAAGATCGCCATGAATATCCTCAACTACGGCCGGCTCGCACTCGGAGCCGTGAGTGCCGGCCTCATGAACCAGAGCCTGCGAGACATGGAGAAACGAGCGGCGAGCCGGACTCAGTTCGGCGTGCCGATCCACGACTTCGAGCTCATCCAGGAGAAGATGGTGCGAACCGCCGCGCACGCATTCGCCTCACGAAACATCACCTTCTTCACCGCCAACCTGCTCGAGCGCGACAGCCTGGCCAACGTCGCGATCGAAAGCAGCCACACGAAGCTGTACGGGACCGACCGCTGCTGGGATGCACTCTACGATGCGCTGCAGATCGCCGGTGGCGCCGGCTACCTCCGGACTCTGCCGTACGAGAAACGGATGCGCGATTTTCGCGTAACGACCATCTTCGAGGGGACGAGCGAGATTCACTCGATCTACCCGCCGCTTACTCTCTATCGCCAGTACGGGAGCGAGGTCACGAAGCGCGGTCCGGTCGGTAAGCTGCTCTTTCTGCTGCGGCTTTCACGATCCAATCCGCTCAAGCGCCTGCGCGCAGGGCATCCAAAAGTTGACCGGGCACTAGAGGTCGCCGCGCGCAGCGAATCGATGTTCCGCGGATTGCTCCGAGACGGTTTCATGCGATACGGGAAGAAGATCGTCGAGCGCGAGTTTCACCTCCGGAGAATGACGAGGTTGTCGCTGAGTCTCTTCTGGCTCGTGGCGAGCGTGGCATCGATGAGGAGCCGTTACGACGGCCACTATCCCGAGGACGAGCTCGCGCTGCTCGAGTACCTTACCGAAGAGGCGGTTGCCGTTCAGCGAAAGGTTTCCGATGAGCAGCAGAGCCGGCTCGAACGCGCTCACCGCAGGGTCTTCGCATCGATCTCGAGACATTGAAGCTCTTCTCCGTTACATCCGAAAAATTCGGACAGTTTTGTTCTATATTCGGGTTGTTCATATAGATGTTATGCAAGGATAGCTGGTCGCAGGGAACTCTGCTGTCGCTGCTGCAGGGCAGTGAGGTCGACCTCACCGCTTCCTACAAGCTCAGCGCGGATCTCGACCTCAGCGGGCTCGAAGAGACATGGGAACCGATCGGACAGCGGGGGACCGACGGGTTCAGCGGCACATTCGACGGCGGCGGACATGCGATAACCGGGCTCACGCTCACCAATTCCGATATCGGCCAGGGTGATTACACAGCGCTGTTCGGTGTTATAAACGAGGGAGCGGTGGTCAGCAATGTTTCTGTTGATGTGGTGTTCAACGATCCGCAGCCGTCTCGAAGCAACAAGGGAGCGATCGCCGGCGAGAGCTTCGGCACTATCGACGGGGTGTTCGCCACCGGCTTCATCCGTGGTGAGGATGCAATCGGCGGCCTGGTGGCGCATAACTACGGCGTGATCGTCCGCAGTTACGCCCGCGTGGATATAGAAGCCGGTGGACGGTTTGGCGGACTTGCCGGCGTCAACCGGAACGGGGGTACGATCGCTGAAAGCTACGCCGCGGGCACGCTCGCGTATAAAACCGGCGGCGATTTGCCCAACACGGCAGGCGGGCTCATCGGCGTCGCCTACTCGGGAAGCGCCGCCGAGCGTTCCTTCTTGGACTCCGATCTCGCCGGAACCGACAAGGCGGTGGGGGACGACGGCTCGGGTGGTGGTGTGGGCGAGACCGACGTCATCGGTTTAGCGACGGACGATGCACAGTCCGAGGAAGTCATCGCCGGAGCCCCTCTGAACTTCGATTTGGACGACGTCCGGGCGATCGATCCGGAGGTTAACGACGGGTATCCGTATCTCCAGGCCAACCCGCCGTAGAAGGCTCGTCTCGTCCGGTCCGTCCGGCCCCTTCCCCGAACCGGTACGAAACGGCTACAGTAGCGCTCCGCCATGAGCATCGTCGAAGCTATCTTTCTCGGGGCTGTCCAGGGGATTTTCATGTTCTTCCCGGTCAGCTCTACGAGCCATCTCGTTCTGTCGCAACATATCCTGATCAACCGCGGTTCCTCGCTGCCCAATCCCGAAACGCCGGAGATGCTGCTTTTCGACCTCGTCGTTCATGTCGGCACGCTGGTCTTGATCGCCGTCGTATTTCGGCGTCAGCTGGCGGGATTTCTCCGGTCGGTCCTTCACGAGTTTGCCGGTGCCCGCGGGGGTTCGGGCGGAGAGCGTAGTGCGGCGGCGGGTGCATTCTCCCCGGTCCCCGGCCGCCTCGGCGGTCGGGACCGCCCGCCGTATCTGTTTACCAGGCTCCTGATTCTCGGCCTCGTTTCGACCGCCGTCTCCGGAGTGCTCGGCCTGCCGCTTTTCCGCCTTGCCGAGCAGGTGTTTGCCAGACCGATAATGATCGCCGCCACGCTCACGATCACCGGCGTATTACTCTATTGGACCGATGTCGTGCCGCCGGGCGAGCGGGGGTTACGGGACATAACACTGACGGTGGCGTTCGCGATCGGCATCGCGCAGGCACTCAGCCTGCTTCCGGGACTCAGTCGCAGCGGATTGACGATCGTCGCGGCGGCGGTCGTAGTGACGGTCGGGCTCGACTGGCTCTGATTATGATCGTCGCGCAATTGGGAGCGAAATCGCCACGAACAGGATCGGGATTCCGATCAGTACTCCGATCGCGAACGGCAGAAGCCGGTAGAGCGGGGCGAGAACAGCATCGCGTGTACGGAAGAGCAGCTCGGTTGTCGAGAGCTCTCCTTCGTCGCCTATGGCGCTTCGGATATCGGCGGCCACGGCACGGACTCGTTCCTGCTGCGCGTCGCTGATCTGCGTATCCGGGTCGCGCTCCAGCTCTTCGAGCATCTGGTCGACCGCCTGCTGTACCTCGGCGGCGTCGAGACTGTGCGGATCGAGGCCCTGGGCGGCGATCTGTTGTTCGAACTCGCCGGCGATACGCGGTATGGCCAGATCGGTCGCTTCGGTAATCGTGCGCTCGAGCCCGAAGGCGAGCGGGAGGAGAAATCCACTTATGCCGAAGATCAGTATCGCCAGGAATCCGGCGAAGCCGCTTCGGCCGCTCTTGCTGAGGCGTCCGTAGACGACCCGATAGATCGCGGCGAGTACGATACCGATTACCAACCCGCCGACCATGCGTAAGCCGAGCGGTACGAAAACGCCGCCCGTTTCCCTGACGATATCTATGGCTATCGTTTCCATCGTGGTTATCCTCCGGGGCCACTCTACGGCGTTTATCGTCCGCGGGCAAGGCTGAGCGCATCGCGGCTCGACGCGGGCGTCGATGCGGCGTTACGATTGTCGCTGTAATGAAGTGGAACGCCGGCGGCACGCCGAGCGCGGCGGTGACCGAGGCGGCCGCCGACTATCGCTGGCTGCTCGACCGAAAGTATCCGGATCAACCGACGATCAAGCTTGTCGGCGACCGCTATCAACTGACCGGTGTCGAGCGGGCAATGCTCTTTCGCGGTGTATTCAGCGAGAGCGATTCCCGGCGCCGTGCGGCGCTCCTGGTCGGCGAGCGTGAGCTCTACGAGAATCGGAGCGCCGAAGACTCATCGCTGCTTGTCGACGGCCATAACGTTCTGTTCACGATCTGGAACTACCTTGCCGGCCGTCCGATGGTTGCCGGCACCGACGGCTTCATCCGCGATATCGGAGGGACGCATTCGCGTCTTCCGCACGACGAGCGGTTTACCCGCCTGGCACGCTGCCTCTGTGCTGCGCTGCGCCCGGTTCACCGTTCGAGAATCACCGTGTTGCTCGATGCACCCCTCCCCTGGAGTCGGGAGCACGCCGCGGAAATCGCTCGAATCTGGAATGAATGGGATGATGAACCGCCCGACGGCGGGACGCCGACAGAGACAATCGGCGACCGCGGTGTGACCGCCGCCGTTTCCGCCGCAAAGAGCCTCGAAGTGCGAGTGGAAGAACGTGTCGATGCCCGAGTCGCCGCCGCGATATCGGGATGGATCGCAACGAGCGATACCGGCATCATCGATCGCTGCTCGGTGCCGGTCGTCGACCTCGGAGGCTATATCGTGTGCCGGATCTTCGGCGCCGAGCCGGTGATAATGACGCCGGCGAATGCCGGTCCTCCGGTCACTCCGGGCGACGGCCGCCGACGGTGATGCTGAGTACTCCCGCCCCGGCCTCTGCCGCCGCTCCGGCGAGATCGGCCGGCAGCGGAACCTCACGCTCGGCCTGCACCTGTATATCGACGAATCCCGCTTGTGCAAGGAGTCCCAGATACGTGTCGCGTTCGAGCGCGCCGGCGACGCAGCCGACGTACGCTTCCGCCGAGTGACGGATCATAGCGGGTAGCACGCCGACGGTGACAACGTCGGAGACGGAGAAGCGACCGCCCGGTTTCGTGATGCGAAACATCTCCGCAAAGGCCCGCACCTTGTCCGGCACGAGATTGAGCGTACAGTTGCTCACGACGATATCTGCGATCTCCGAGGCGATCGGCATTTCCTCTATGTCGCCGAGCACGAATTCGACGTTCTCGTAACCGCGATCGCGTACGAGTGACTGCGCACGATCGACCATCTGCGACGTCATGTCCAGTCCGATCACACGGCCGGTATCGCCGACGTGATGCCGCGCCACGAACGCATCGTTCCCCGCGCCGGAGCCGAGATCGACCACGGTTTCACCCGGTTTAAGCGCCGCGTACTGCGTCGGAAGCCCGCAGCCGAGTCCGAGGTCTGCTTCCGCCTCGTGACCTTCGACGGTGTCGTACGCGTCGCCGATCATCGAGTAGCTGATGCCGTCGCCGGCGGCCGAAGACTCAGTACAGCAACTCTGTCCCGCTTCCCCGGTTGCACAGCAGTTCTCCCCGCTGCGGCTCACGGCTATCCGACCGTAGCGCTCGCGCACCACGCGCTTAATGTCCCGGTTACTCATATTGCGAGCATAACGCAAAAGGTTGATGGTGTCAACTATTTTCGATTTCGGCGAGTAACAGCGGAAGTGCGGAACGGAGCGTATCGCTGTGGCGTTTCGGCATTCGATCGAGGGCTGCTTCGATTCGGGTTCGGAGGGCGGACTCGATTCGCTCGAACGTTTCCCGACCGGTATCGGTCAACAACACGCAACAGATGCGTCCGTCTTCGGCGAGGCGGCATCGATTGACCAGTCCCTTCCTCTCGAGCCGATCGACGATTCTCGTCACACCTCCCTTGGTGAAGCCAAGGGAGGTTATGAGGAGTTGCATGGAGCACTCGCGACAGCATCGTTGCTCACCGGCGGCGATTTTCAGGGTTCGGTAATCGGCCAGAGATAACCCTTCGTAGCTATCGGAGAATTGCCCGTTCGGGCTACAGTGCCAGGCGAGATCGGTGAGTACGTCACCGAGACAGACACGGTGTTCGACCGACTTGCTATCGCTCATTCTCTTCTAATACGCTCCGAATCTGGTACGGTATCCGCTTCGTACGTCGACCAGCTCACCGCTCCATTCATCGCCGGCGTCGGTGATCGTGTGACGGATCAGCCGCCCGGGAACATCGTCGGAGCTCCACACTTCGTAGACGTTTCGCGGGTCGTCGCGCTCTTCGATGCGGAGATATTCGGCGGGAAATGTGCCGGCGCCGACCGTTACGTTGACCTGCTCCCGCTGTACACGGTAGTCGTCGGCCGCTTCGTCGTCCACCTCGTCCGGATGGAACGGAACGATGTAAGCCTCCGCCTCGTCGACGTCCTCCTCGGTGGCTCGCACCGGTCTGCGCATGGTATGGCGCCGTATTTCGCCGGTGTCCGGGTCCGGCCAGACCATCTCGACCGCTTCGAATCGTTCGTTCACCAGGATCTCGAACTCGCTGAGCTCTCCGTGCGCTCCGGAGGCTACATACCACCACATTGTCCCATCGTCGTTACGCCGCAATAACGCGCGTTCATATCGTACCACATCGCCGCTTTCGCTGTCGCGCTGTTCCCAAACGGTACCGATACTCTCCTCGTAGCCGTGTTCGGGATCACCTCCATACCCGTAGAAAACGAGCGGGAAGATGATCC
>SLIN01000157.1 GCA_007135605.1 Spirochaetales bacterium
CGTTCGCCAGCGATTCGGCGTACGCCCCACACTCGGAGTCGTCCGGACTCTCAGGCAGAGAGTGCAATTCGTTCTCGTCGCTGTAGACGAGACAGAGATACTTCATGGATACGTTTTTTCCGATTTTCGCCGATTCGTCAATCAATTGTCCCCGATTGCGAAAAACCTGGCCGACCGCGCTGTCTGTGTCGAATTCCGGCCGTCGCGAACGACTACTTCTCAGAACAGAAAGACAAGAGGAGTGTTACCATGGCTCAAGACCGCACGTACAAGCAGCAGACTGAGATCGCCGATTATGCCCCGGTCAACGGTCTGCGCATGTACTACGAGATACACGGCCACGGACAACCGTTGGTGCTGCTGCACGGCGGCATGACGACAATCGAAGACTTCGGCCTCGTCGCGCCCGCATTCGCGCAATCTCGCCAGGTCATCGCGTTCGAACGGCAGGGACATGGACACACGGCCGACATCGACCGTCCGTTCAGCCTCGAGCAGTGGGCCGACGATACCGCCGCTTTGCTCAGGTATCTGAATATCGAAAATGCCGACATTCTGGGGTACAGCACCGGTGGTTCGGTGGCGATCGCGTTCGCCTTGCGCCACCCGCAGATGCTTCGCAAACTTGTCCTCGTCTCGACGATATACAACCGCGAGGGATACTATCCCGGCATTATGGAGGGGCTTCTCAACGCGACCGCCGATGACATGCCCGACATTCTGCGTGAGATGTACACTCGTGTTTCGCCGCACCCGGAAAAATGGCCGGAACTGGTTGAGAAGTCCGTCGAGTCGGCCGACGGGTTCGAGGGCTGGGAGAAGAAAGAGATTCGAACGATTGTCGCGCCCTCGCTCGTCATGGTAGGCGACCGCGATATCGTTCGCACCGAACACGCGGTCGAACTGTATCGTCTGATACCGGACGCGAAGCTGGCTGTTCTGCCTGACACCGATCACGTCGGCATACTGGTCCAACACGCGGATTGGACAGGGGCAATGGTTACCGGATTTCTCGATGCGCCAATGCCGGAAACCGGACAGACAGAACAACCTGGAAACGCCGAACACAACTTCCCGAAGGGAATCGGGCGTCCCGCCACCGATGCGCTGTTGGCCGCAGGGTACACGAGCCTTGAACAGTTAACCGGAGTACGCGAGGTCGATATTAAGCAGTTGCACGGGGTCGGACCGAAGGCGGTCAAGATCCTGCGTGAGACGCTCGCCGAGATGGGGTTGTCGTTTTCCCTCCGGAAGTAGCCGAAGGTTCTCCCGACCGGACATAGTTACCTGTCGATTTTTCGGCTGACGGGAGCAGGGGAGCGTCGTAAAGTAGCCGGCAAGGAGGATGGACGCATGGCCCCGACAACACTACCGGATACCGAGACGATGTATGAGGCGTTCGTGAGCAGGGATACCCGTTTCGACGGAATCTTCTTCACGGGAGTCAAGAGTACCGGAATCTTCTGCCGTCCTACATGCCGGGCCCGGAAGCCGAGGCGGGAAAACATCATCTTCTTTTCAAACACAAAGGAGGCCCTCGACAACGGCTTTCGCCCGTGCAAGGTTTGCCGGCCGATGGAGCCTCCGGGTGAACTGCCGTCCTGGGTGAGACAGTTACTGAATGATCTTCAGGATGATGGGGAGGACGGGCGAATTCGCGATCGGGATCTCCGGCGGATGGGCCTCGCACCGGAAGCGGTGCGGCGATGGTTCAAGAAGCACCACGGCATGACCTTCCACGCGTACGCGCGGCAGTTGCGGATAAACCGCGCGTACGGATCTATCCGGCGACAGCAACCTGTGCTCGATTCGGCGTTCGAGACCGGCTACGACTCGTTGAGCGGATTCGCATCCGCCTTCAAGAAAACCGTCGGTTTCTCCCCGTCTGAAAGCAGGAGCCGGGGTGTTGTCGCCCTTACGAGAATCGCAACCCCGCTCGGACCTGTGGTCGTTGCAGCGGTGAGCGGACAGCTCTGCCTTCTGGAGTTTGCCGATCGGCCGGCGCTGGAGAGCGAGCTGCGTCGGGTACGACGCGATTTCGATGCCCCGATCATCGTCGGGGACGACCCCGTGTTCACCGATGTGGCAAGTCAACTGGCGGAATACTTCGAGGGAGACCGCCGGGCCTTCGACCTGCCGCTCGCGGAGTATGGCACGGCGTTTCAACGGGAAGTGTGGCGACATCTTCAAACCATCCCTTATGGCGAGACCAGAAGCTATGCGGACCAGGCGGTGGCGATCGGAAAGCCGAGGGCCGTTCGCGCCGTGGCCCGGGCGAACGGCGATAACCGTACGGCGATCATTATCCCGTGTCATCGAGTTATCGGCCGTGACGGAAGCCTGACCGGATACGGAGGAGGGCTCTGGAGGAAGCGGTTTCTTCTCGATCTGGAGCGTAATGCCACACGATAGAGCGGTATCACGGACTGGTGCGGTGGTACCGGCCTTGTCGATTTCGATGCCGCTCGTTCGACCAGAAAGGAGACCGTGAACGACGAGGAGGAACGACTATGACAACGAGTACCGGTGCTCTCCCACGATCGGCGTCATTCGAAGAGTGGGAAAAGGCACGTATGAGGCTGCTCTCCAAGGAAAAGGTAGTGACTCGGGCGATGGACGAGCTCGCTGCCGAACGCCGCCGACTTCCGATGGTCCCCGTCGAAGAGGAGTTCACGTTCACCGGCGGCGAAGGTGAGGTGTCATTGATTGATCTGTTTCAGGGGCGCAGGCAACTGATCGTATACTGCGCGATGCTCGAGGCCGGTGCAAAGCCGTGCGAAGGCTGTTCAATGGTGATGGATAATGTCGGGCACAATCTTGCGCACGTACATGCGAGGGACACCACGTTTGTGTTTACGTCACCGGCGCCACAAGCCGAGATCGTTGCCCTGCAGAAACGGATGGGCTGGAACGCGCAGTGGTACACCGATCACGGTCGCCGCTTTGCGGACGCCTTCGGCGCCGGCACAGGATTCGCCGTCAATGTGTTCATTCGCGACGATGAGAATCGCGTCTACCGCACGTACTTCACGACAGCCCGCGGCGGTGAGCTGTTCGACACCCACTTCCGATTGCTCGACCTCACGCCGTTTGGCCGACAGGAAACGTGGGAAGACACCCCCGCCGGACGGCCGCAGACTCCTCCATATGAGTGGTGGCGACTGCACGACGACTACGGCACGTAGCCGGAATGCGCGGCGAACGGATGAAGGCCACACGCTTCTCGAAACCGAGCGTGTCGCGGTACGAAGTGAGCGCACGCGACATCCCGGAGAAGATGTTCTGCATAAGTCGTTTATTCTCGATCGCGTTGACGACCCGTATGCGTTCTGTAGCACTGCACCACGATAGAGATCGCGTCGTTCACCCGGAAGTCGAACCGGAGCATCTCGCCGGTCATGTCCTCCGGCGGTAGCCAACGCTCCATCGCGTCAGCGGCCGGATTCTTCTTATTCAGCGTCCGCGAACGTCCCTGTACGGACCTCGCCGCTGTACACATAGTGGGCGATGAGTACACCGCCGGACGTGCCGGCCGAGCGTGCCAGCGAAAACGCAGACGCTTCGGCCGTGTCGTCGAACAGGCGCTTGCCGCGCCCGAGTACGACGGGATGAATCTGAAGACGAAGCTCGTCCACCAGCCCGGCCGCGAGCATCCGACGCACCAGGTCGCCACTTCCCCAGGTCAACAGGTCCGCACCGTCCTGCTGTTTCAACGTGCGTATCTCACCGGCGAGTTCACCGGCCGGCGCATGGCTGTTGTGCCAATCGAGCGTAGCAGGCCGATGCGTGGCCACGTGTTTGGGCACACTGTTGAACACATCGGCGATTGCGCGACTGTCTGAGTTCTCCGGCACATGCGGCCAATACGCCGCCCATATGTCGTAGGTGTTGCGACCCAGCAGCAACTCGAACGGCTGCGAGAGCAGATCGTGCACGTCCTGACCGGTGGCGTCGTCGGCGTACGGCGCTACCCAACCACCGAGGCGGAACCCGCCGCTTGAATCCTCCTCCGGCCCACCGGGCGCCTGAATAACGCCATCCAAACTGATGAATTCGGCGACAATGAGCTTGCGCATCCGCTCCTCCTTGCACGATAGTCGAACGAAGCGTCGCAAAATCGACAGCGAGCGACCTTGCGATAGGAGGTCCCGCGCTCGCCGCGGAGGCGATACGAGCAGGCCTCGTCGATGAATACCGTCTCTTCATCGCACCGATCATTGTGGGCGGCGGCAACCGGTTCCTGCCCGCCGGCGCACGCGCAGCGGTTCATCTGCTGGAAGAGCGTCGATTCGACAACGGAATGGTCTATCTTCGATACCGATCCGGAATCGCAGATTCTTCGCACAAAGGTCGACGGTAAGAACGAGGATCCCGGAAGATGTACCATGTCGTAGCCGGACCGATCCACGGCCGCTGCCGCCTCGGCGAATCTGGTTCCGAACGATACGCAGGCCGGCCGTCAAAGCAGCCCGATCGTCCCTGTCTTTTCGATCACAACGGGCACACCTTCTATGTCGGCCGGAATGGTGTCGGAGAAGGCGGCGGGGTCCATCTCCACCGAGACAACGACGCACGCCGATCCCCCTCTTATTCCGACCCCGACCGCGACGACGCCCCCGATCGCGAGCCAGTCCCGCTCGTACCGTTTTTTAACCGAACGCGCCTTCGCCGTTGCTTCCGGGTTCATGGGAGTGTTACGCCGAGCAGGGAGAAGACATTCTGAATGCGGTTTATGACTGTTGTGGTGGCGCTGCCGGCGAACAGCAGGCCCACGGCTCTATTCCCGGTATCCGTCACGACCGATCCGCTGTCGCCGCCCTGGGACATCGCCCCGCCCATCAATTGATCTTCGAAAATCGCCACTCTCCCGGCTCCGAAATTCACCCGCGCGGTAACATCGATCTGTTCGATGCGGCCGGAGGTCAAGCCGGTGGTTCTCCCGCTTTTCCTGATTTCCATGTCGAGCTCACCTTCGACGGTCGAAGTGAGCGTGCCGATTTCAAGAATCTTCCCGGTTACGTCGGCGGGGTTCAGCGGTTCGGCGATCGCGCAATCGACCGTGTTCGTTCCGGGCGCCTCGGTGTAGACCCGGAGGCGTGTCCGGCTTCCGGATGCCGCCGCCGGCGCGTTCAGCACGCCGGCCACCGCGGAAGCGATGCGACAGCCGGCTCCCGCGCTCGCGTGACGCTCGAAAACAATCGGTACGAACGCGCTCAAACGGGCGATCTCGTCGGCGCTCCGGCTTCCGCCGTCGGCCGGCCCCGGCTGCAGAACAGGATCGCCGCGCGAGGCGTCGTTGCTGTTCGCCAGCACATGGTTGTTCGAGAGGATATAGTGGGTACCGTCCTTTTCTACCAGGCAGCCGAACGTTCCGGCGCTGATATCAACGTGGGCGATACTTACCCCGCCCGGCGCCGGCCGGTGGCGCCCTTTGCGATCGTGCAGTACCGCAAGCGGCCCGGTAGGAACGACATCGGTCGAAACCCCGGAAACCGCGGTGGGAATAACCTCGGTCGAACGGAGTCGTGCCCGCGGCCGTTTCGCCTCGACCGAACAGAGAATCGACAGCTCATCCGTTCTCTTTCCATCGGTAATCTTGTACCCGATGCCCGTTGCGACAACGTTGGGCTTCGCCATGAGCGTTTCGCGGAGCTCTGCAAGAGCTCGGCGGGCCTCATTCAGGGATGCCGCCATCGTGAACCTCCCGTCCCGGCGATGATTGCCGTGCGCGTGTGCACATCGGCGTCACCGTCCGGTTGAAACTCTACCACGCAGGCGGGGCCGGTTCTATCCGGCGGCAATCATTGAGGCGCTCACGCTTCCTGCCGTATACGCTACCCGGCGAGGGTTGCCTGCACCTCGACCTGTACTCCCGCGAGCGCACGGGAAACGGGGCAGTTCTGCCTCGCGCCGTCGGCGATTTCCCGGAATTTCGCCTCGTCGATTCCCGGAACCTCGCCCCGGGTCGACAGGACGACTTTCGTGATTGAGAACCCCGCCCCGTCGCGATCGAGGTGAACCGCCGCTTCGGTCGATACGCGTTTCGGCGAGAAGCCCGCTTTCGCGAGGTCCGCCGAGAACGCCATTGAGAAACATCCGGCGTGTGCGGCGCCGATAAGCTCCTCGGGATTCGTTCCCGTGCCTTCCTCGAACCGGGAGGCGGCCGAGTAGGCCCCCTTGAATGCCCCGGATCCGAACTCCATCGTACCGGCGCCGCCCTTGAGATCGCCTTCCCAAACCGCTTTCGCGTTCCTTTTCGCCATCGTTCAAGTCTCCTTTCGGTGTTCGCCCGGAGTTCCGGGATTCACCGTTCGGCACGTAGTGTGAAACCACCGCTTCCAGAACTACAACCACTATTAGGAACAAAGAATGCTCCGGAAGTCAAACCCGGAAGGTGTGAATCGTCATTACCAGCTACCACGCCGTCGAGCTCCGGGAAGTCTTTCCGGCGGCATGCCGCGCAAAACTCGGTCGGGCGTGTCCCGGGCTCGCTCCGGCGTGTCCCGACCGGCGCCCGGCTACCCGCGGCGATGCGATCCAACGCGGCAGCCGACCAACACCGACCTTCTCCGGTCCATCCGCCGCGCGCCGGGCGGGTCGCGTGCTCTACTCCAAGTCCTCGGCACCGCTCCGGAGCAACCGGAGCCGACCAGGCTCCGGTTGCTCCTTCCCCGCCGGGCTCATGCGGCTCACTGCCGATCGCCGCGCCCGGCGGGCGGCGCCTGCGGGCTTTCCGTGCCGCCCGCTCACGCTGAAGAGTCCGTGCGCGGGACGGACAAACAAGCGATGTTCGGCCGACGGTTCCCGAGCCGTTCTCACATCGAAAGTATTGCGGCCGGATCGGTCTCCGGATTCCACCCGCTGCGCATCGACGCGCGGCCATCGAAGCCGCCGAGCAAGGACTTCACATCTTCGGTAGAAGCGAGCAGGAATTACGCCATCCACTACGTCAAGGGCAACACCATACAAGGCTACCTTGCATACTGCGGAGGGAAAGTCGTCGGATGGTGTAATGCCAATACGAGGGCCCTTTGCCTGAAGTGCTACTGCCGGCGGCGATGTATGGGTTTCGTTCCGGTAGAGGAATCAACGCCGGACACAACGGTAAAATCGGTGTTTTGCTTTGCGATTGCACCGGAGATGAGAAGAATGGGTGTTGCAAAGTTGCTCCCGGAGCGCGTCCGTCGAGATGCGCTCCGGGACGGTTTCGATTCGGTGGAGGCATATTCGAAGAAGGAGTTCATCAGCGAAGCCGAGGATTTCATGGGGCCTGCCGAATTGTACAGGAGAAGTGGATTTGCCGTGCACTATGAGACAGATCAGCAGTTTGTCATGCGGAAGCAGCTGAAATGAACTCGGATGTTGATGAATACTTCGCCGGGCGGGGGCCGCCGGACGTACCCGTTGCGTGGATGGACCGGTCATCAGCGGTAATCCGGCTGCGCAGACCTACCATCAGAAACTGGTCAGCAAATACGCCACGGCCAAGGCGCTCTCAGTTATTGCGCAGAAGCTCGGTCGCGTCGTGTATTCGATTCTCAAACAAAGCGGTGCATCACTATGCCCGGCACCTCGATCGCCATCACGACATGATTGGCACCGCCGCTGCGAGCACGTTCGTCATCCTCCGGGCTCAAGCGCTACCCGGCGAGCGGTTCAGTCGTAAGAGGTTCATTTTGAGCGCTCGAATATACGCTCAGTGCGGTAACCGTCACCAGAATCAGTCCCATGCCGAGGATCTGCAACGCGGCCAGACTTTCACTCAACACCACGACGCCGAACAGCGATGCGGTGACCGGCTCGACCATCGCCACAATCGAGGCTACCGCCGGTGCGGTATGGTTCAGGCCGACGATGTAGAAAATGAACGACAATCCGGCGCCAACCACCCCCAACGCCACGAACAGCGGCCAACTCGGCGTTTCCAGCACTGCGACGGTCTGATCGGCATCGCCCAGCCCGATGAGTATGGCGGCGAGTACCGCGAACGCTATCACGAGAATCGCCTGCGGGCTTCCGTGCGGCGCCGCATACTTGAAGCCGAAAATGAATACCGCATAGGAGAGGCCGGAAAGCAGCCCCGCGCCGGCGGCGATCACGGTAACATCACCCGTTCCAATCTCATACACACCGGTCAGCAGCACGACCCCGAGCAGTACCGTCGCGATCGCCGCCCACTTGAACAGCGTGGGGCGTTCCAGTTTGAGCGTGAAGGATACGAGATAGACGAACACCGGCGCGCAGTACATCAGGGTCGCCGCAACAGCGACGCTGCCCTCGGCGATGCTCACAAAATAGAACGTGAAGTTGCCGGCTACGCCCACACCGGCGATCGCAGACCAGAACCATAGTCGGATATTTGTCAGTCCGCTGCCGTGTGGACGCAACGCCAGCCAGGCGAGAACGAACAGAAACCCGATCGCGCCTCGGTAAAAGGAGACCACAACCGGGTCCCAGCCCTCGCCGGTGAGAATGCCGCCGATCCCGCCCGACAGCCCCCAACAGAGCGCCGCCAGTGCCACCAATGCCGTACTCGGATTCGCCTTGTTTTCTGATGCAGTTATCTTCATCGTGGATGCCGAATGCCGGATAATACGGTGGACCAATGAGAAAGGGAAGCCCGTGCCGGCTCCCGGTCCCGAGGAGAGCGGGAGATGATTGCTTCGCCGGGCAGGTGCTGCCGCGCGTGCCATGTACCGGATCCGTGGATGGATCGGGCAACGACTAGGATCGGTAACACGGGAATCAGCGGCTCGACTCGCTCGGTATCAGGGCCGCTCGCCTGAACCGCCGGTCACTCGTAGTCATACAAACACGTATCGCCGGCGTCGATTTCCACGATGTCGTGGATCAGAAGCATCGCGGCGTCGGTTGGAACGCCGTGCATATGCTGAGATGAGTAACGAACAAATTTCCTCGGAGTTTCCCGAGCTCACCGAGGAGGACCTGCGCGCGCGACAGCGGACGTTTACTCGAACCCGTCTCCGTCGCCGACCAGCTCGAGGAAGTAGTCGGGGTGTTCGATGTCGTTGCTCTCGATGAATAACCTCGCGGTGTAGCGGGTACTGTGGGTCTGGCCGGCAAAGCGAATTGTCACTTTCGCTTCGCTGCCGGGCGCCATATCTGCCGCCGTAGCTCCCGGATTAGGCGGTACGAGGACCTGGAGCTCCGGAGTATCAGAAAAATGGTTGCAGGAGGCGGCTGCAAATACCGCAAGAACCATCAACCCAATAGTTAGAAAGTTCTTCAGATCATACTCCTGAGGAACGTTATGGTGAGACAAACGCGTTGTCGAAAGCGTCTCTCATTACGCTTGCCATATCAAAGGTCTCCGTCTCCTCCGGACGGCTGTTGACGATCACGGCCGCCTGCACGCCGGCTGAAAAGTTCGCCACGACCGACTGCATGCCCTTGGTCGGATTACTGCTCCAGCGCCACCCGCCCTGCTTCATGTTGTAGATGCCGCCGTTGGCGCCGGTGCGCGTGTTCCACCACCCGAGTCTCTCGGTGTTCATGACCGTCCGGGACTCGTTTGAAATAATGTCTTCGGTGAAGCGCAGATAGGTCAGAACGCGCAGCAGATCCACCACCGACATATACCAGCCGTAGGGTCCGTAACTAAGAGAGAAGTCGGTGCCATTGTCGCCCGGTTGCTGATCGTAAGGCCACGGATAGTAGCGGTTCGCATTGCCAGGCGGGACAGTGGTAGCTCGCTCCGCCGGTACGCCGGCCGGGGTAAACACCACCTCCTGCACGTACTCGCCGAATACCCTGGCGTGGAATTGAGCCTCGGTTTCGCTGGAGTCGGTGTGCCGTTCGCCGAGGAGATTGGGAATAATTACCCGGAACAACGCGTGGTTCACGTTGTCGTAGGCGGCCGGTTCCTGGGGCAGTATGTTGCCGATTTCTATGTGTTCCGCCAGCCGATCGTCGGTTTCGCCTTCAGCTACCTGGCCGTAGAACAACCCGCTCTTGTGCGCCAGGAGATGCCGGAAGGTAAACGCGCTGCCGCCGATTCCGGGCCCCTTCACCCACGAAGCGGGCAGGTAGGGATCGACGCTGCTGCCGAGATCTACGCCGGGGATATCCTGAAGCAGCCGAAGCACCGCCGCTGGAGTGATGGTCTTACCGATAGTGGCGATGTGCATCCGGTCATCGCGGTCTATATCGCGGTTCACCTCTTCGTCCGGCTCATCCTCAGTCCGTCCAAATCCAATCTCTCCCGATCGGACGAGCGTACCGTTCTGTCCTATAGCGTAGGTGAACCCGACACTCTGGCCTGTAAAGGTATCGCGTACGTTCTGTTCGAACAGATCCATGCTGAAGACCTTCTGTGCCTGGATCAGGTCACCGCCCGCGTCGAAGAGGCCCCCACACGCGGCGAGGGCCAGCATCACTGCCACCAACGCAAAACGAACGATTCGTTTACTCATGTTTTCCTTGAGTCTCATCCCTATTCGCCGCTAAAGACAGCGCCGGTCGGTGCAGCGACCTGCCGTTCCGGCATTGCCGGTACGGTCACCACGATCGCTTCATGTATAGAGATGATACTGCCTATTACGTAATAAACTCAGGTATAGGTAAGTAATGTACAATGCGGGTAGTCGTGCCGGCGGCACAGCTGATGCGCGACCTGCGTATCACTCCTGGCCGGTGATGGTCGCGGTGAGCACCTGGCGATGCGACCACACCCTTTTCAGATAGTCCCCCGGGGTCATACCGGCGAGTCGGTGGAAGTCCTTGAAGAGATGTGAGGTGTCCGCGTATCCGAACGTCTCGGCGAGCTGTCTCCAGGGTACCGCGGGGGAGAGGCGGCAGCGTTCGAGCATCCCGTTGAAGTGGGCTATCTGCTGGTAGCGCTTCGGAGTAAGGCCGACATGCCGCCGGAAAAGCTCCACGAAATGCTTGTGTGAAAAGCCAATAGTCTTCTCCGCAAAGTCGATGAGCGAGACGTTGGCAGTCTTGCCGCGCCGAATGGCCGAAATGGCATAGTCGATCTCTTCGGCATATCGCAGTTCGCCGTCGAATCTTCTGCGCAGAAACGCTTGAACGATGCTGAACATACGGGTGGGGTCCCGATCTTCGAGAAGCCCGTCGTGGAGAATTCGGAAGGTCTCTCCCATGACCTCTCGAGCCGGAACGATCGAATCGGTGATCTCCCCAATCCGCGGTCCGAGGAGACGAGCCGCTCCACCCGGAGTAAACACGATGCCGAGCGCGCGGGAGCACAGAGAGGTATCGTACATGCTGTAGCTCTTCTGCGGGCCAATCAACACCGGTTCGGCGACGGCCACGGCGCCGTTACTCGATACACCGGAGGAGATCGTCGTTCGACCCTCGAGCGGAATGAGAATATCGACAGTACCCTCGGACATCATCTGAAAACCAAGGTCCTCCGCGGTAAAACCATCGTAGTACGCGAGCCAGTAGACGTAATTCGTGAGGGGGCCGCCAGGCTTCACGCTTATTACACGCATTTCACTCAACAATATACGTCTGTTCGATGACGATAGATAGCAGCCCTTCAACAACGGCACCGAACCGGTACCGGCACCCATCCGTTATTAAGCCAATTATGGCACGACGACGACTGATCTGCGACATCCTCGGTGAATTCTACCACGAGGCCGCCGGCAGATCTCTTGTTACCGGAATCGCTTGACCAACCCTACCACAAAGCAAAGGATATACGTGTACAGTAATATCGCAGTGTACCATCGGGGTGATCCGGCCGATGGTACACGCGACAACAAAGAGGAGTTCATCGTGATCGAGAAGAAGCAATTTGGTTCAACGGGACATAAGAGCACGCGCACGCTGTTCGGCGCAGCCGCACTCGGCTCGGTCTCGCAGGACGTCGCCGATCAGACGCTCGAGGTGCTCCGTAAGTACGGAGTGAATCACATAGATGTCGCGGCGAGTTACGGAAAGGGCGAGGCCGAGAAACGGCTCGCGCCATGGTTGGAGCGGTTCAGAGATGAGTTTTTCCTGGCGACCAAAACCGGAGAGCGGACGTACGACGGCGCAAAACGCGATCTACACTCATCACTTGAAAGAATGGGCGTCGATTCGGTCGACTTGATTCAGCTCCATAACCTCATCCCTGTGGACGACTGGAACACCGCGATGGGAGCGGGCGGCGCGCTCGAGGCGCTTATCGAGGCGCGAGACGAAGGGCTCGTGAAGTACATCGGTGTCACAGGACACGGCTTCACCGCTCCCGGTATGCACCTGAGAAGCATCGAGCGATTCGAGTTCGCGTCGGTGCTGCTCCCGTACAACTGGTTGTTGTACCAGAACATCGGCTACGCTGAGAGCTTCGACCGGCTTGTCGACGCGTGCCGCGAGCGCGGAGTTGCCGTGCAGACGATCAAGTCGATCGCACGAACGCCGTGGCCCGGGGAGCGAACGCGCAGCTGCTGGTACAAACCGTTCGAAGAGCAGGACGACATCAATGCGGCGGTCAGCTGGGTTCTCGGCAACCCGGACGTCTTCCTGAACACCGTCGGAGACGTCAACCTCCTTCCGCGTGTGCTCGAAGCGGCAGCGCATCCACAAGCGCGGCCTACCGACGACGACATGCGTTCCTTCGCCGAGCGAACCGAGATGGAGCTCATCTTCGACGGCGAGAAGACGGTGCCGCATAAGTAAGCGGGCTACGCACCGGACCTGCAAGACAGGCGGTTCATCATATCAGTCCTCGGCGCCGCTACGGACGACAACTATAATCGTCGACGACAATTAAAACTCCCGTTTTCTTCGGGGTGCCTAAGTACCACCGTCGTCTGTAGAATGCGCTGACGGCGATTCTCGCAGGTCGTCTATTGCCGCTGACCTCCCTGGTTGCCCATCCTCGCCGCTTCAAGGCGATAGCTCGGCAGATTGAGTTCGAGAATGTTACTGTGATGGATAAGCCGATCGATGGACGCCGCCGAGTATAAGCACGGCGTCCTCGGCTTGATCTTTCTGAAGTACATTTCCGATGCCTTCATGGAGGAGTTCAACGCCCTCCAGGCGGAACAACTTGTCGACCCGGAGGACAAGGACGAGTACCTCGCCGACAACACCAAGTTCGAGGAACGAAACGCGGTCGTTGACGTCGCACGGCAAGGGCCCGAACTCGTCGATGATCAGAAGTGAGGTTCTCGCGATCCCGGAGAGGCACGCTTCGCGACCGCGGGCACAAACGAGGAAGCTCTTTCCACGACGCATACGATTTCAGCAGCACGTTTTACCCGCGCCGAAATCGCCTTCTTCAGGGTTGATGAGGTTCCAGATCCGCCGATGGCGGCAATAACGGCAAATCGTTCGCCGGCACTCCAGCATTCATCACATGCAATCTGTACTGATAATTGCACATGAGAAAGCCCTCACGTACATACCTGGTACATGAGACCACTGTCCGCGCCGCCTGACTG
The DNA here is from genome assembly GCA_007135605.1 of Spirochaetales bacterium. Taxonomy (GTDB): domain Bacteria; phylum Spirochaetota; class Spirochaetia; order DSM-27196; family SKKC01; genus SLAN01. Next base: position 13,419 of record SLIN01000157.1, read on the forward strand.
CACAAAACGACGCGCATCAATGTCACCATGACGCCGCAAACCAGCCGCCGCGCTCAGTGTTCCTCGTCTTCCTCGGCCTTCATTGCGATCTCGTACGTCTCGTGGACGGTACCGACCGGATGATGCGGCGGAGCATAGATGGAATACAGCTTCAACGGCTCGTTCCCAATATTGTGAATATTGTGCCAGTAATCCGACGGCACGAAGATCGCGTCGTCGTCCTGAGCCTCCTGTTCGAAGTCGAGATTGTCTCTGTCTTTGCCCATGACGACCCGGGCCTTTCCCGCCTCGATTCTCAGGAACTGGTCGGTCCCTTCGTGGATCTCGAAACCCACCTCACCACCGACCGCAATGGACATAGTGGTCATTTGCAGATACGCCCCCGTCCATTCGGCCGTGCGAAAATTCCGGTTGTTTGTAGTCAACTCCTCGATGTTCACGACATACGGTTTCTTAAAATGGTCTTTATCCATGCTGTTGCTCCTCGGAGATACGTGTGCATCAATTCTATTGCGCGTCACCTCCACCCGCAACGCGCGCAGTGCCCTCGTGCCGCACATCGGCGTGCGTATCGTGCCATCCGGCTCCCACCTCGGGCTCGCTCCTCTTCCGCCGGGCTATTGCGGCTCACTGCCGATCGCCGCAGCCCGGCGGGCTGCGCCTTAAGGGCTTTCCGTGCCGCCCGCGGTCAAGATTCCGCGTGCCGGTCGTGCCGGTGGCGCGAAATTCCCGCATCGTCACGCACTGGTGATCGTCGGTGCGTATTGAGCAATCCGTGGACCGTGTTAACAAATTGCCTGCGCGTACGGTGCGTTCGAGCAGCCGGTCCTCGACTTACGGTATGTCTATCCACGTCGCCACGGGGTGCAGCTCAAACAACATCCACCAGACCTGCCTCACGGATCGACTGGTCGTTGGTAAGCAGAGCTGCACCGTAGACGCGAGCTGTAGCGACGATCAGTCGATCGGCAGGGTCACGGTTCTGCCAGTCGGACAGATCTGTTACCGCCGCGGCGATGTTCGGCGTTATCTCGGCGAGGCGCACCAATGGTGGTGCGACCGCGCGAGTCAGCCAGTCCCGAAGGGGCAGCGACAATTGTACCGTGCCGGCTGCAACAAGCATCGCGATCTCCCAAACGGAGATATCGGCCACTACCGCAGGATTCTCCGGTGAAATGGAGCGCACCGCATGCTCCTGCGCCGTGGTCAACCGGTCAGGAGCGGACACCCAATACAGCAGAACATGCGTATCGAAAGCGACACGCACTATTCGGCTACCGCGTTCCAGTCACGGGGCGGAACGACCGGTTGTTCAACGTCGGCCCCAAAAGAGACCGAATCTCGCAGGGTGTACTGCGGAAACCGGTTATCGACTCCTGAATACCCGACAAGCTCGGCTACCGGCCGCCCGCGTTTTGTGATTACCACCGACGAACCTGTGGCGTTGACATCGTCGATCAGAGCCAGACATCGGGCCTTGAAGTCAGACGCTCCTATCTCTTTCATATTGACCAGTTTCTCTGACCAGTCATGATTGGTCAAGACTGCTTTTCAGGAAGCTCAGCTTATCGCGAATCAAGAGCTGGATGCGCGTGTTCGGCGTGGCTTCACGGGCAGCAGGCCGCCGGTGTGTCGACAGTACCGTGTGGCACTCAAATTACCGTTCTCATAATACAGTGGTTTTTCCCTTTTTTGCCTTCGTACTCAAACCCGGCCCGTTCGAAGATCTGCTTCGCGCCATTGTAAAGGAATGAATTGGATATTTTCTTTCCCTGAGTATCCTGCGGATAGCCTTCGACAATCCTGCCGCCCAGTTTTCCGATCAGAACCATAGCACCGTTCAAGGCAACGAACGATAAGTCCTTCTTGCGATAGTCCTTATCGACAAAGATGCACGTAATTCTCCAATCCGGCATCGTCATTTTGGACTCGACTTCTTTCTTATGATAGATGTTGGGAAGTTCGTGAGGGGGCCCGAACTGACACCAGGCGACACAGATATCGCCATCATATATCAGGGCGGCGTGAGCCTTATCTTCGGTGACAAGGCGTTTTTTGTATAATTTGGTGAGCTCCGCACTTTTCCCTCGATCCGGCGATTTCGGGTGAAACGCAGTGCACCAACATCCTCCCCATATCCCATTGTGCTTTTCAACCAATCGCTCAAACTCCCCCCAGGTTTCAGCATTCAGCGCTCGAATGGATGGATTCATCGTGTTACCTCCAATTCTCCTCGCGTCGACCGTCTCAATCCAAACCCGAAACAGCGATTGCGTTCAATGCGCCTGTCGTCTTCGGCAATACCCGCTCGAACCACGGCCACCGAGAAAAGCGCTTCGACTGTATGCTCGCCAATCCGCCCTTCGGCGCCGACTGGGCCAAAGTCGAAAAGGAAATCCGTGATGAGCACTAAATTTATGGGCGTGCCCCGGGCTCGCTCGGGCGTGCCCCGGGCTCGCTCGGGCGTGCCCCGGGCTCGCTCTGCCGTGCCCCGGCCGGCGCGGGGTTACCTCCGGCGACGCGCTGCAACGCCCCAGCCGACCAGTACCACCCTCGTTCGGCCCGTCCGCCGCGCGCCGGCCGGGTCGCGTGCTCTACTCCAAGTCCTCGCCGCCGCTCCGGAGCAACCGGAGCCGACCAGGCTCCGGTTGCTCCTTCCCCGCCGGGCTCATGCGGCTCACTGCCGATCGCCGCAGCCCGGCGTGCGGCGCCTGCGGGCTTTCCGTGCCGCCCGCTCACGCTGAAAACACTGTGAGCGGGTGTTCAGTAGTTCTCGAGAATCAGAACGGTGGGACCCCGGCCGTCGTATACTGCGAACAACGAGAAGTACGACAAACGAGGCTCCTGCCCTCCGTGGCTCGAACGCTCTCGTCCGCCATGAACGACCGACAATATTCCAGAACTGATTCGTGCTCTTGAGAGTTTGCGCGCGTCTATTGATTCGGAATTCGGATAATGAAGACCTTCCGTCCGACGGGGGTCATAACCCCAACGGGAACCTTCGCAATCGTCGTGATTGCAGAGGATGATCACTTGCGATACGCGGGCTCCAGATCGGGAAACATCGGAAAGTGTTTTACATTGAGCGTGGCGGGACGAAGCCCGTGTTCGATCGCCGAAGCTGCTATGAGCGCGTCAGCCAATCCGAGCCCGTGTGAGCTACCGTATTGTCGCTTGAGGTTGCCGCCGGCAGCAGCAATCGCAGTACTGATTGCAATCGAAGGGAAAGCGGCGACGAAACTGCGGATATCTTCGATCTCGGTTTTCCGGGCGCCGGCGTATATCTCCGCGACTACGACGACGGAGAGGTGGATTCGCTCGGCGTTGTCGTGGAGGAATGTAACCGCCGGCTCCAATCCTCGAAGGAAATCGACAACAACGTCGGTATCGAGGAGCAGATTACCCGCAGTCGGCATTCTCTCTGTCCCATCCTCGGCGCACTTCAGCGAAATCCGGTAGGTCGTTCCGATCGCTCCAGATTCCGGCGACTCGTTGAAGCGTTGCTGCTCGCTCATTTCCGGCCTGCTTGGCGAGATAGGCATCGACGGCTTCCCGGATGAGCTCACTTTGTTTCTTGCCGGTAGTTCGCGCAAGCTGCGATAACCGGTTGCGTTCGTCCTCGGTAAGATATAACTGTGTTCGTACCATCACAGCCTCTCTAAGCCTAATGTATACATCAGACTAATACATCGCTACGTTGTCGGCAACGCCCAGGCCATTGCATGTGTCTCGCTGAAAATGCACACCATTTCCGACCAGAAGAGCTTTCGGGAGTTTTCGATCCTCAGTTACTCATAAAAGCTGTGATGTACGAGAAGCTCGTCGAGCCGGTGACCGCGATAACTAATCCTCTGATTTAATCGCTTCAGGAACATAGACGCGACGCATCGGAAATATTCCATGGTATTTGGAGCTGAGGTGTACATACTTCTCGAAGATCAGCTGCACAAGCTCATCTCCGTCAATCAGGCGCAGATTTCCTTTGCTCGCCGCGAAGCGTCGCGCTTGTTGCAAGAACCCGCCCAGCGCGACGAATAATCCAAACTCATCATTGGCTACCTTGCCGTGGAATTGACTTAGGTCGGGGTCACCGATTGAGGTTTCCGAGCTCTTCACTTGTACTTTGATGAGTGGTGGTTCGAATCCCAGTTCATCGCGATGCGCGATAATATCGATTCCGCCGTCGGGACCCTCAGGTGAGACTCTGGTGTGATATCCAGGGGTTTCCAGGAGATGAGAAACGAAATGCGCAAACGGGTGGCCCTTCGAGGTGTGGGCAATTCGCTTCAGGACGAAATCTCGCGAATTCCGTTCGATGTCTTCCGCAATGGCCGCAATCGTATCGTCCTCGTCGCTTTTTGCTGCGGCACTAGTTTGGTCGATGTCAGTAGTTACTACACTGTCCTCCGCAGAAAGGAGCGAAATTGCCGCCGACTACGGGGTGCATCCGAACCATGTGACCGACTGGAAGAAGCAGTTGCTCGAGAACGGCTCGGATGTGTTCGCGCGTGGCCGGGACGATGAAGCGCAGCGAGTGGCGGCCGAACGCGACGAATCGTACCGTAAGGTCGGGGATCGGCAGGTACAACTCGACTTCCTCAAGAAAATCGGGTGTCGAAGGCCTTCCGAACTTCGATCGCTGATCGACTCCGAGGAGGAGCAGTTGTCGATTCGCGAGCAGTGCATGTTGCCGGGCCTTGCCCGGTCGAGCTACTACCGAAGTCCACGAACGCACGAACGAGCCCCTCATGGAGATCGCCGCTGAATGCTCGCGCCGTCCGGTTCGCGACAGCCGATCTCCTGGCCAATTTTATCCTTTGACTCGTGCGCATCAGGTCAATCTGCAGCTGGAAGGCTTCGACAATTACGGGAGAAAAATGGTGATCGGCGATAGTATCGCCCAGCGAGCCATTGCCGTTGGATAGCAGTCCGCCACCAGAGTAACGAACTCATGAAGGTTAAGAAAAATTCGTCGACTCCTTTCCTTTTCGTCCCATCGGCCGTACTTTTGAAATAGAGCCGCTTTTGAGAACGTTCTCCTAACAACGACTCCAGTTAATTCGGTCCTCTCGGACCAAACCAGCCCAGATCGGATTGACTTCTCTTCAATAGCCCAGCGCCATAGGTGCAGGGACTCGTATCAATCCGATCTGGAGGATCTTATGAAATTGAACGAAAAGACAAAACTGAACATTAACCGAGTCGTTGGCGCAGTTGTCGGCGGCTTGCTGGTGTTTGCCGTGATGAGCCTCTCCGTAGTGAGCAGTGCGAACGAGCGAATCGAAGAACTCTCCGAGCAACTGGACACCTCACGCCACGAGGCGGGAAGACTGCTCTCCGATGCCGAGGCACAGTTCGAAAACGAGAACTACACCAACGCGAAAGCAACGCTCGAAACACTTTTTGCGAACCAACCGGGCTCACCCGAAGCTGAAGAAGGCAGCGCTCTGATGGTTTCCATAGAGGAGGCCGAAGCGGCCGCGGACGCACAGTGGGAATCGGCTCAGGACGACATCCGACAACGGTGGACCAACAACCTCGTAGAGGAACTGCGGGCGGAACTCGAGGCGAACCGAGTTGAGATGGAAAATAACCTGGAGAGAACCGTCAGTGAGGCATGGGACAATGCCAGGGAAGACATAAGAGAAGAATGGGAAGCAGAGCTGTAGTAGCAGCAACTCCATTGTAATCGAAAGAGGCCCACCATACGGTGGGTCTTTTTTCGGTGCGCCCGGCAGGGCGCACCACTTACCCGGAAGCGTACCAGAGAGAACCATTAACCAAGACGATCAGCGTCGAAGCCAGGTGGAGACCGTCCAGTGTTGACCAGCCACTCGCAGAATCCATTCGCGTCCCAGTACAGCGCCTTTAATATGTGTCCCTGCCGGTTGCAGAAGACGAACACCCCACCGCTGAGTGGATCGAGCTGCTTCTCGTCGACCGGCAAGTCGATCTCGAGGCTCAGCGAATCGCGAATATGTACCCGCAAGGCCCCTGAACGGGGCGCTTGCGCCAGCTCCCGCGCGGCAACCTGGACAAACGCCTGCTGCGACTCCGAACTTTCCCGCTCCTGTTTGAGCCAATAGCCTAACGTGCTCAGCTCGTTCTCTTGCATCCATACTTCAGAATCCTCCTGGAACTCGAAGCATGATATCCGTCGACTCTCCCGATAAGGTGGGGAGAAACTACCGCTTACAATCCGAACGCACAGCTCGCGATCTTCGGGCAGGAGGTGAACGCGGAGTCCTACGCGATCTGCCTTTGATCGGCGTGCCCCGGGCTCTACTCCAAGTCCTCGCCGCCGCTACGGAGCTGTCGGAGCTGTACCCGCTCCGACAGCTCCTGTCTGCCGGGCTCATGCGGCTCACTGCCGATCGCCGCGCCCGCCGGGCGACGCGTTAAGGGCTTTCCGTGCTGCCCGCTCACGCTGAAGAGTCCGCGTGCGGGTGGTGCGGAGTTCTCGACAATCAGAACGGTAGGACCTCGGCCGTCGTATACTACGAACAACGAGAACTGCCCCAAAAGAGGCTCCTCCCCTCCGTGGCTCTCTAGAGTTCTTGTTTTCCACGAAGCACGCGCTTCTTGTGTGCTTTGTAGGAACTCGTGGACTGTAGTATTCCAGCCTTGTGAGTCCGACGGTGTTTCGCGAGGGCCCATACCGCCATTGTGCAACGATAAGGAGGTGTTCAACGTCCAGGAAATCTCGCCCGGGCACTTCTACTGGCCGGACAACGATGTCGATCTCGATTTGGAGAGGATCCAGCATCCCGAGCGCTTCCCCCTCATCGCCAAGACCCGAGAATAGCCTCAGTACCATTCGGAGTCTTGAACGTATTCGATAGGCTGTTCGCAATATGCCCGAAAAGGTTCGGACGGAGCATCGTCACAGACGATATTCCGGAACTGATTCGTTCACTTGAGAGACTGGGCACGTCTGTTGATTCGGATCATGACAGCTTTCCGTTGCGCCCGCTGAAAAGTCCGTGTGCCGAACGGTGGCGATCGTTTATTTGTGTGACCGTGATTCGCCTCGGCGACTTGTCCGTAATCCTGCAACAGTCGCGACAGAGACGGTGATAGTGCGTTATCGATGAGTAGATTCATGCTCCGCGACTAAGTTCGATGTCTCGATCTTTGCTCAGAGCTGTAGCATAGCGAAGCGCTTGTGAAATATCCTCGGCTTCCAGATCCGGGTACGTTTCGAGAATCTCCTCTCTCGACATCCCGTCGGCAACCATCGAAACGACGGTCGTAATCGGGATACGCAAGTGACGGATACATGGAACCCCACCCATTTTATTGCCTTCAGCTGTTATGCGTTCGAACATACCTCGCCTCACCCCTTCAGTATACGGTACAAGCACGACGGCGTCAGTTCGCATCTGTCAGAGAACCTAAGCTTTGCCTACACTGTCAGGCTTCCGACGGCTCCAGTATGAGGAAACTTTCGCTGGCGGAGTCAAACTCTTGGATAACCCGCGTATTGCTTTGAATGAACTTTCTGAGTTCCTCCGTACTGCTGTTGCCAACCCGAAGCCAGATGACCTTTGGTGGTGCTCCGCGGAGAAAACTCAATTGGGCGAAGTCATTATCTTTGGAGACAATCGCAAAGCCGTTTTCTGCGGCATAAGCGAAAATCGCCGGGTCTATCGCGGTATCGAGCTGAAAATCACGGACATGGGCTGAGCCCGGAAAGTCGGTTTCAACCTCCCGGACAAGTCTCCGTGGAAGGTTCTGATCAAAGAGGAGTTTCACGAATGACTACTAGTAAGGCGGCGTTCACGGAGAGCGGCGTACTGCAACACCGCGCGAATGTCTTCCGGTTTTAGTTCCGGAAACTCCCGCAGTATCTCTGTCTCTGTCATACCGCCGGCCAAGTACTCGAGGATATCGCTGACGGTGATGCGGGTCCCACGGACACAGGGTTTGCCGGAGCGGATCCCGGGCTCGATTGTGATGCGATCCGTGAAGTCTTGCATAACTACAGTATAGCCCTAACGAACCGTTGCAGCCACCACTCCGGGCTCCGGCTTCGCCTCCGGTTCTGCGGCCGGCCGCAGGAACTCGCGGCGGCTGCCGCCGCCGCGACCCTCCGTATCGCTGGCGCGCTCGTCGCGTGACCCGGAGTGGTGATCGGTCGAACCTTTCTTTCTCCGGTATTCGGAATACGCATGGTTCATATCCTCAACGCGGATCGCGTATTGGCCTGCCCGGTCGTGACCGCGATGTGAGTCCTTCTTTCGGAGGATAGAACGTATTTCACGACAGTACTACGTTTTTGAAGGATCGGATTAGCGTTTTTCTTCGCTTGAACGTTCGCATTTCGTCGTTTTCTGAGTAAGGGTCATTGATCCATGATGTCAATAGTGATACCATCACCATGTACGTTATGGGTGCAGCTGAGACGGGAGGGGTCTCCAGATGCCGTCGCGGGATAATCTGGAGTTGCTCCGGTCGGAACGGAACGTTACGTTTCGCGTTCTTCAAAGAATCTGCGGGGAGGAGTCTCAGTTCAGGCGGCAGAAGGGAAGTCACTCGATATTCACGACCGGCTTTCCCGACAATCCTACCGTGAGTATCCAACCTGACAAGAATAACGACGCCAAACCGTATCAGGTGCGGCAGGTTCGGAACCTGATTGAGCGTCGGAGAGGAGTGACATGAGCGAACGAACGCCGGCCGAATCTGAATACACGTATCGCGCGGCGTGGTCGCCGGAAGATGCCGCGTATCTCGGGCAATGTGTGGAGTTTCCCGCACTTTCGGCTTTCGGAGATTCGCTTGAAGAAGCGTTGACCGAGATTCGGTCCGTGGTCGCCGAATCGATCGATATTCTCAAGGAGGACAGCGAGGCGATTCCCGAGCCATTCTCACGTCGCAACTATAGCGGCCGGCTCAGTCTCCGGATTCCGCCCGCTACGCATCGACTCGCGGCAATCGAAGCCGCCGAGCAGGGCGTGTCGTTGAACCAGTATCTGACAAGCCGGATAGAGTCCGGCCTTGCCCCGCCGGCGCTTGCGCGCAAGCTGGCTTCATTGCGGCATGCCATTCACGAGATCACCTGCGCACTGAATGCAGGCACGCCCACCGCGATGTACATCCGCGAAGGCAACGAGACCGGTGCGCGGGAGTCGCAGCCCGACGATCAAGCGTGAGGGCGCGGCTGCATAGTCTCAGATCGGTTCGTCGATGGCCCCGAACTCTACCACCTCGACATCTTCCCGTACCTCAAACTCCTCGATAATACGGCGGTCCCGAAGGTTCTCGTACAACTCCCATAAGGCCTTCTTAATCACCGACGAGGCATTCGCGTGAAACGCATCTTTCAGGCACTCAAGCGCTTGCTCTTCTTTCTTGTTGAGTCGAACTGAAGTCACTCCCATAATCTGTACACCTCATCCCGTTTGCCGATGTCGACGACGTATAGGTCATCTTCGACGTAAAAGATCGCACGGTACTTCCCTGTGGCGATAGCCTTCCTCACGATCGACTCATAATATACCACATAGACAAATCGATGAATTCGCGCGAATTCATCGAATATACTGGACGAATTAGCGGTAGCAACGCATAATCTCACTCATAATGGAATACGTTCCTCGATCGCTCAAAGAACCGATCGCCGAGAGACTCACCACCGACAACCGGCTTGTGATGCTGTTCGGCGCGCGGCAGACGGGAAAGACAACGCTCGCTCGCGAGATCATGGAGCAGATCGCCGGCGACGCGTATCTCTTCCTCAGCGGCGAAGACCCGCGGACAGCCGAAAGCGTCTCCTCGTCCGATCTGCGGCGGTTGCGCGGAATGCTCTCCGGATACCGTCACGTATTGCTCGATGAGGCACAACACATACCGAACGTCGGGAGTGCGTTGAAGATTGTCCATGACAATCGCGTTGCCGGCGAAATGGACCCCCGAATTCTCGTAACCGGCTCATCGAGCCTCTCTCTGGCCGGCGGGACGAGGGAGGCCCTCACCGGCAGAACGTGGTCGTATACCCTCTATCCCATCGCCTTCAGCGAGCTCGCCGTCCGGGAGAATCCCTTTCAACTGCAGGGACGCCTGCCGGAGGCGCTGGTCCTCGGGATGTATCCCGCGTTGTTCTCCCTTCCGAATAGATCCGACAGGGTCGATCATCTTCACGAACTGAGCAGCGCGTATCTCTTTCGGGACGTACTCGAGCTCGGCGGCATCAAGAATCCCCGGAAAGTGCGCGATCTCCTCCGTCTCCTGGCGTATCAGATCGGCTCGGAGGTCTCCTATCAGGAGCTCGGCCGCCACGTCGGGCTCAGCACCGACACGGTGCTCTCCTATGTCGATCTGTTGGAGAAGGCCTACGTGATATTCCGCCTCGGGGCCTACTCGCGAAATCTGCGGAAGGAAATCAGCA